>JBASML010000416.1:0-7597 GCA_049656845.1 Syntrophaceticus sp. | reverse complement strand
GTGTAATATTGATATTACACTTATGATAATTATTTTTACAACATGGTGAATAAAATACGTCTCGGCGGGAGCTGGGGGGTGTTTGTTAGAATCAGTGTTTTATTACAAACTGAGGGTCATATTGCATGACTGGCATGGATATTGCAAGTTATATATCGTAGAAAACATTGAATAACTATCTCCAGACTGGCAAGCCTAAGGCTAAGCTTGAGAGCTATGGTTTGCAAGACGTGAGGGTTCATCTGGAAACTGATGGGTAACTTCCATTGCGGAAAGGGGATCACTGCGGATAAAAGCTGGATTCGCGCCCCTGTTGGTCTATTTTTTTATATTGTGTTTTTTATAGATCATTTAACAAAAATTGGGGTGATATGGGGGTGAGAGAGAGAAAGGTTTTTAACTAGTAAGTGGGATCGATGTGAAATCAATGATGGCTAAAAATATTTTACGGAGGGAAGAAAATATGCAAAAACCGATTGATGATTGCTACAAAATGTATATTGATGGAAAATGGGTGGATGCCCAGGACGGTAAAACCTTTAAATCCTATTGCCCGGCTAATGGTGAATTTCTCGCTACCTGTCCTGATGCTGGAAAAGAAGATGTTGATGCAGCAGTAAAGGCTGCCTGGAAGGCTTTTGAGTCTTGGAAAAAAACCAGTCCGGTAGAGCGGGCAGCAATGCTTTTAAAGATAGCTGACCTGATCGATGAAAACGCTGATAAACTGGCTATGGTGGAAACCCTTGATAACGGGAAACCGATCAGGGAAACTACGACCATTGATATCCCCTTAAGTTCTGACCACTTCCGTTATTTTGCCAGTGCTATTAGAATTGAAGAAGGCTCTGCCGTAATGATTGATGATAACCATATGAGCATTATATTAAGGGAGCCCATTGGGGTTGTCGGTCAGATCATTCCCTGGAACTTCCCCTTCTTGATGGCTGCTTGGAAGATCGCCCCGGCATTGGCAGCAGGGGATTGTGTTGTGATTAAGCCGTCATCAACCACATCATTGAGCATCTTGGAACTGGCGAAACTCCTGGATCAGGTGCTACCTCCTGGTGTAGTTAATATTGTCACTGGCCGTGGTTCAACAACAGGAAACTACATGCTCGAGCATCAGGGTTTTACTAAACTTGCTTTTACCGGATCTACGGAAGTTGGATACGATATTGCGGAGGCTGCCGCCAAAAAATTGATTCCTGCTACTTTGGAATTAGGGGGCAAGTCTGCCAACATCTACTTCCCGGATATTCCGTGGGATAAAGCTATTGAGGGCGTACAGATGGGTATTCTCTTTAATCAGGGCCAGGTCTGCTGTGCCGGCTCTCGTGTCTTTGTTCATGAAGATATCTATGATAAATTCCTGGCAGAATGTGTAGAGGCCTTCAACAATGTGAAGGTAGGCCTCCCCTGGGAAAAGGATACAATGATGGGATCCCAGGTCAATGAGGGCCAACTCAACAAAATTCTCGACTATGTGGAAATTGGCAAGAAGGAAGGCGCAAAGGTGGCCTGCGGCGGTGTGCGCATTACCGAAAATGGCCTGGACAAGGGTGCTTTCATGAGGCCGACTATTCTTACTGATGTAACAAATGATATGCGGGTTGCCCAGGAAGAGATCTTTGGGCCAGTGGCTGTCTTTATCAAGTTTAAGACTGAAGAAGAAGTGATCAAGATGGCCAATGACAGCGAGTATGGTCTTGGTGGTGCTGTTTGGACAAAGGATATCAACAGGGCGCTACGTGTGGCAAGGGCTGTAGAAACCGGCCGTATGTGGGTAAATAATTACAATAACCTGCCGGCACATGCCCCCTTTGGCGGCTACAAGAAATCCGGTATCGGCAGGGAGACACATCACATGATGCTAGACCACTACACCCAGAAGAAAAATATCTTCATCAGTTTGTCTGAGGAGAAGCTAGGTCTTTACTAGAAGGTTATTTACTTGTTTGTTTTTGATATAGGTAACCTCTTTGACAGACTGACGCAACCTGACAAAGGACAGTTCCTGTAGCTGGAGATTTGACCGTCCCTGTAACATGTTATATCAGCTGTTGAGTTAAATTATAATAATATTAATCAGTGTTAAAGAGGTTACAGAATATACTTTAGCAACTAAAACAGGCCGGGACGGGATTTTTACCCGCTCCGGCTTGTTTAATTACATTGATCAGCTGTGGGGAGGGCTGGTTTTCATTGCAGATAGTAATAGTCTACAAGGATGACAACAAAGCATACAGTCTTGCCCAAAAGGTTGGTGAAGAACTCTCCTCACGGGGGTCATTATCCAGCATCCTGAGTTTCTACCAGATTGCAGAAGACAATTGCCCCCAGTCGGATCTGGTGATGGTTTTAGGTGGGGATGGCACACTGCTTAAGACTGCCCGTTGTTATGCCTGCAGGGGTACCCCCATAATGGGTGTCAATATGGGTACAGTGGGTTTTTTGAGCAGCATTGAACCTGACCAATTGATGGAATGCTTAGATGATATTTTAAATGGGGAGTTTGGTTTGGAAGAGAGGATCATGATCGAGGTTTTTCTCAAAAGGGGTGAACAGGATCTCTTCTGCGGATTGGCTGTCAATGATGCTGTAATTAGAACTAATACCCCTCATACTATTTTGTTAACACTAAGAGTAAATGGTCAACATTATACAAATTTTCTAGGGGACGGGGTGATCTGTGCCACACCTACCGGGTCTACCGCTTACTCTTACTCTGCGGGGGGGCCAATTTTAGATGCGGCACTTAAGGCATTGGTGATTACTCCAATATGCCCGCAGTTGTCAGAAGCAAGAGCGCTGGTGGTCAGTTCGTTGGAACAGATTGAGTTTGAATTAGACTCTGATTACAGCACCTTTCTCTGCCTTGATGGTGCTAAGGATATGGAAATCCAGCGGGGGGATAGGGTGCTGATCGGTCAGTCCCCTTTGAAGACCAGGTTGGTGCGTCTTGGTAATACCGGAAATTCGAGCAAAGTCAAGTGCAGTCGGAACAAGCTGAAGTTTGACTAAAATAAAAGCCCAGTAGTTTTAAATGTGGTTGCTTAGGGGTTGATAAATAAAGTCAAGCAGTTATGATGATATGATTTATTGAGCTATCAAGGGATAGAAAAAAGAGGAATCTGTAATTATAGTAGAAGGAAAGAGGAGGAATAATCCATGGGATGTTCCTGTCAAGATGATAAAACCCTGCCGGATGATAAAAAAGAGCAAATAAAAGATGTAATAACTGCATATAAAGGGCAGGCGGGCAGTCTAGTGGCTGTGCTTCAGGATGTACAGGAGATTTGCGGCTACCTGCCGCAGTCAGTTATGCGATGGTTAGGGAAAGAATTGGGGATAAAACCAGCTAAGATCTATGGTGTTGCCACATTTTACACTCAGTTTCGGTTGACTCCTATTGGGAAAAACCTGATTATGCTCTGCCAGGGAACAGCCTGCCATGTTAATGGTACAGAGCGAATCGAGGCTGCCGTCAGCCAGGAACTGAAAATCGAGTCCGGGGAGACCACAGATGACGGTGTCTTTACATTGGATACGGTGGCTTGCTTGGGCTGCTGCAGTTTGGCACCTGTGATGATGATCAATGGCCAGGCTTATGGCCCTCTTACTCCAGATGGAGCAGTGAAGATAATTAAGGATATTTATAAACAGGAGATGGAGTCAGGGGGTGAGGTGCAGTGAAGATTAGAATAGGTTTCGGAAGCTGTGGAATTGCGGCCGGAGCCCTTGATGTAATGGAAAGCGTAGAGAAGGAGATCTCAGAGCGGGGTTTACATTTGGATGTACAGATTACCGGGTGTATTGGGATGTGCCACAATGAACCGCTGCTGGATGTGATTGATGACTGTGGTAAGGTTTATACCTATGGTAAGGTTGCCCCTCAAGTAGTCAAAATGATCTTTGACCAGCAGATACAGAATAATCAGCCTGTACCTGTAGAAGAATATCTGGTTTCCACTCCGGAGCAACTTAATGATTTCCTGTCAGGTCAGGTGAGGGTAGCCCTGCGCAACTGTGGAGTTATCAACCCAGAGGAGATCGAGGATTATCTGGCTCAGGATGGCTATGAGGGGCTGCGTAAGGCGGTTCTGGGAATGTCTCCCCAAGAAATAATTGCTCAGATCAAGGAATCTGGTCTGCGGGGAAGAGGTGGCGCTGGTTTTCCCACTTGGTTCAAGTGGCAGGCTGCGCGGCAGAATGAGGGCGATGTCAAGTATGTGGTCTGTAATGCTGATGAGGGTGACCCGGGAGCTTTTATGGATCGCAGCTTGTTAGAAGGAGATCCCCACTCGGTTCTGGAGGGGATGGCTATTGCCGGGCGAGCCATTGGGGCCAATACTGGCATCATCTATGTGCGTGCTGAGTACCCTTTGGCCATTAAACGGTTGGAAATAGCTATTGAACAGGCCCGGGAGCGTAAACTGCTGGGCAAAGGGATCCTGGGCAGCGATTTTAACTTCGATATTATGATCAAAAAGGGTGCAGGGGCTTTCGTTTGCGGTGAGGAAACTGCACTGATTGCTTCTTTGGAGGGAGAGCGAGGAATGCCGCGCCTGAAGCCTCCTTTTCCGGCTGAATCTGGGTACTGGGGTCGGCCTACTAATATCAATAATGTGGAAACCTATGCTAATGTACCCTGGATTATCTCTCAAGGTGCTGAAGATTTTAACAGGATGGGCAGTGAGAAAAGCAAGGGCACAAAGGTTTTTGCTTTGGCAGGCAAGATAAAAAGAGGTGGTCTTGTGGAGGTACCCATGGGCATCACCCTGAGAGAAGTTATTTTTAAGTTGGGAGGCGGCATTAAAGATGACCGCCGGTTTAAGGCTGTTCAGATGGGCGGTCCCTCTGGCGGCTGCATACCGGTGGAACTGTTGGATACTCCGGTGGACTATGACTCTATTTCCCAAACCGGTGCCATTATGGGTTCCGGCGGGATGGTGGTGATGGATGAAACTACCTGTATGGTGGATGTGGCAAGGTTTTTTCTGGACTTTACCAGGAAGGAATCCTGCGGAAAGTGTGTTCAGTGCAGGATAGGAACCAAACGGATGCTTGAGATCTTGGAGCGCATCTGCAGAGGGGAAGGGCAAGAAGGAGATATTGAGCTTTTAGAAAGTATAGCTGTTAAGGTGAAAGAGGGTTCCCTCTGTGGATTAGGACAGAGTGCCCCCAACCCAGTACTGACCACAATTCGCTATTTTCGGGATGAATACGAGGCTCATATCAGGGATAAAAAATGTCCAGCTAAACAGTGCAAGGCTCTGATCACCTACCGTATCGATCCGGATCGGTGCCAGGGCTGTGGCCGCTGTGCCAGGAAGTGCCCTGTAGGTTGTATATCAGGTGAAAAGAAGAAACCCCATCTGATCGATCCCGAACAGTGCATCAAGTGCGGGACATGCCTGGATGTTTGTCCACCCAAAAACCAGGCAGTTATCGTGGAGTAAAGGGGAGGAGTGAGCAAGAAAGTGATCAGGTTGTATATTAACGGAAAAGCAGTTACAGGTTTTGACAGCCAGACTATTTTAGAGGTAGCCCGGGAGAACGGGGTTGAGATCCCTACCCTTTGCTGGGATCAGCGGTTAGAGCCCTATGGAGGTTGTGGGTTGTGTGTTGTGGAGGTGGAGGGGAGTTCAAAACTAATTCGGGCCTGTGCCACTAAGATCACCTCTGGGATGGTGGTGCATACAAATACCCCCCGAGTAGAGGAATCCCGAAGACAGACATTAGAACTCCTATTATCAGACCACACCGGGGACTGCCGTCCTCCTTGTGTACTGGCCTGCCCGGCGCACACCGACTGCCAGGGATATGTAGGGTTAATTGCCAACAAACAGTACAAGGAAGCGGTAGCTCTGATCAAGGACCGATTGCCGCTGCCGGCCAGTATCGGCCGGGTGTGCCCTCATCCCTGTGAGGCTGCCTGCCGCAGGGCTTTAGTGGATGAACCGGTATCCATTGCTAATCTCAAGGCATTTGTGGGGGATCTTGACCTGGAAGGGAAAGACCCTTTTATGCCGGAGATGGCACCACCTACTGGAAAGAGGGTAGCAGTTGTAGGAGCGGGGCCCGCAGGGCTTACTGCCGCCTATTTCCTGGCCCGGGGAGGGCATGAGGTTATTGTATATGATGCTATGCCTCAAGGTGGTGGGATGCTGCGTTATGGGATCCCGGTTTACCGGCTGCCTAAGGATATCTTGGACCAGGAGATTAAGTTAATTGAAAAGATGGGTGTTCACTTTGTCTACAATACAAGGATCGGCCAGGATATAACACTCCATTACCTAAAAGAAACCCATGATGCGGTCTTTGTGGGGATTGGTGCCTGGGAGAGTTCTTCAATGAGGTGTAAAGGGGATGACCTTCCTGGTGTGTTGGGAGGAATCGACTTTTTAAGAGAAGTAGCACTTCACGGGAGGATACAAATTGGCAGCCGGGTGGCGGTGATTGGAGGTGGGAATACAGCTATGGATGCCGCCCGCACAGCAGTGAGACTGGGAGCAGAAGAAGTTATGGTACTCTACCGCCGAACCAAAGAGGAGATGCCTGCAGAGAAGGTGGAGATAGAGGAGGCTGAGGAAGAGGGCGTACTCTTCCGTTTTCTGGTGGCTCCCCTGGAAGTGATAGAGGAGAATGGAGTAATCACCTCTATCAGGCTGCAGAAGATGGAGTTGGGTGAGCCTGATCAGTCTGGGCGCCGGCGGCCTGTGCCTATCCCCGGGGCTGAGGAGACCATTGCTGTAGATACGGTCATCTCTGCTATTGGGCAGAAGGTAAAGCCCTGTGGGTTGGAAGAACTTGATCAGACAAAATGGGGGAGTATTGCTGTTGATGAAAGGAACATGATGACCAGCATCCCTGGGGTTTTTGCCGGTGGTGACGCGGTGACCGGACCTGGTATCGCCATTGAAGCGGTAGCCCAAGGAAGAAAGGCGGCAGCAGCCATCAGCAGCTACCTGCAGGGAGAACTGTATCCGCCCCGGGAAATATTTGAGAAATACATGGCAAAACGAGAAGACCTTATTTCAGAGGACTTCACCCATGTAAAAAAGGCTCCCCGGGCTGAAATGCCTCAGCTTTCCCCAGAGGAGCGCCGGAGTAACTTCCGGGAGGTGAACCTGGGGATCTCAGAAGAAAATGCGGTATCCGATGCAATGAAATGCCTGGAGTGTGGATGCCGGGATTTCTATGAGTGTAAGCTGATCAAGTATGCGGGAGAATATGATGTCAAACCGGATCAGGTTGCCGGGAGTAAGCACCAGGAGAGGGTCTTTGAGGAGCACCCGCTGCTGCAGCGCAATTCGGACAAGTGCATCCTCTGCGGCCTTTGTGTGCGGGTCTGTGATGAGGTGATGGGTGTTACGGCATTAGGCCTTGTGGGTCGTGGGTTTGAGACACTGGTTAAGCCCGAGTTTGGCCTGCCCCTTGAAGATACTAGCTGTATAGCTTGTGGCATGTGTGTGGCGCTCTGTCCCACAGGTGCTTTGGTGGAGCAGATGCCCATTGCCAAAAATTTCCCTATGGAAATGGAGAGCCGGAAAGCTGTTTGTACCTACTGTGGAATAGGGTGTGGACAGGTAATTGA
>JBASML010000415.1:0-2352 GCA_049656845.1 Syntrophaceticus sp. | reverse complement strand
TGGCTGGGTTGGTCTTGTTGTGCCGCATCTAGGGCGCATGTTGGTTGGTCCGGATAACACAAAAATGCTGCCAGTTACCCTGCTGCTTGGTGGTGCATTTTTAGTGCTTGTGGATACTTTAGCTCGTACACTTACCGGTGCTGAATTGCCTCTTAGTATTTTAACCGGTCTTATTGGGGCACCATTTTATTTCTGGTTGCTTGTTAAACAAAGGGTGAACATTCAATGATGTTGGAAGTCAAAAATATCAGTTACGCCTATGCTAATGGAAGGACAATATTTTCCAATATCGAATTTTCCCTTAATAAAGGTGAGATACTAACAATACTGGGCCCAAATGGTTCAGGTAAAACCACACTCCTCAACTGTCTGGCAAATATTTATCTGCCAAATAGTGGGGGGATATTAATCAATGGGGTTTCGTTTACTGAATTAAAGCTACGTGAGTTGGCGCAAATGATAGGCTATGTTCCGCAGATACACATGCCGGTATATGCATATAATGTAAGAGATTTTGTTGTAATGGGGCGTGCCCAGTATATTGGGATGTTAGCTAAACCTAAAAAGTCAGATTACGATTTAGTTGACGATGCCCTGGAAATGATGGAAATTACACATCTTGCCGATAGATCGTATACTGAGATAAGTGGTGGTGAAAGACAGTTGGTGACTATTGCAAGGGTAATAGTTCAGCAGCCTGATCTGATACTGCTTGACGAACCTACTGCTCACCTGGATTATGGAAACCAACTTCGTACTGTAAAGATGATCAAGAGGCTAGCGCAAGAGGGATATGCAGTTATTATGACCTCTCACATGCCGGATCATGCTGTACTGCTTGAAGGAAAAGTGGGTATATTGGACCGAAGTGGGCATATGTGTGTTGGTCCCGCATTCGAAATTCTACAGGAAGATGTGTTAAAGGAAGTCTACCGGGCTGAACTTAAATTGGTATACATTGATGAAGTGGGAAGGGTCGCTTGTGTGGCATCAGGGGACTAAGACACGGGATAGGTCTGCTGCGAGCTCTTCGGCTTTCTCCTCAGATATGAGAAAAACATGGCCCTTTGTGGAATCGGTAGAAAGTACTGTGGAAGGTATTAATAAATAAGTGCACATGGCACAAGGGTGTAAACTGCCTGCTGGAGGAAGATCTATGTATAAAATTATGATCATTGAAGATGACATCACGATTGCTAGAACTATCAAAAAACATCTTTCTAAATGGGATTATGATGTTATCTATGTCACCGATTTTAAAAATATTATAGAGCAGTTCATTCAATTTGAGCCGCAGCTGGTTCTGCTTGATGTGATGCTTCCCTTTTTTATTGGCTTTCATTGGTGCAGTGAAATACGTAAAATATCTAAAGTACCTGTGATCTTTATCTCATCAGCCAGCGACAATATGAATATTGTGATGGCTATTAATATGGGTGGGGATGATTTTATTGTCAAACCCTTTGATCTGCATGTTCTTACAGCGAAGGTGGGAGCACTGCTGCGGCGTACATACTCTTTTCAAGGACAGGTAAATATCATTGAACACAATGGAGCTGTCCTAAATCTCAGCGATGCAACCCTGACCTATCAAAATAAAAAAATAGAGCTGACAAAGAATGACTATAAAATTCTGCAGCTGCTGATGGAAAACAACGGGAAAGTGGTTTCTCGTGAGGAGATCATGCAACGCCTTTGGGAAAGTGATAATTTTGTTGATGACAATACCCTAACAGTTAATATAACCCGCCTGCGCAAAAAACTGGCAGAAGCAGGGCTTGATAATTTTATTAAAACCAAGAAAGGTCTTGGTTATCTTGTGGAGTGATATAAAAGATTTTGCACGTATTTTAGGTGCATATCTGAAAGGAAAGATGACAGTTGTTGTTACTGTCCTGGTGTCCTTCGGCATTTTTTTATTGGTTTTTTCACTCTACTCCCTGCCTTGGGAAGCTGTAGGCTATGCTTATCTTCTGGCAGGTGTTTTTATTTTAGTAATTACCATTATTGATTTTGCGGGGTTTTATAAACGGCACACCATACTTGAGAATTTGAAAAAAAGCATTACTGTTTCTGATTATATGTTTCCCATCGCAAAGAACCTTATTGAAGATGATTATCAGGATTTAATTAAAATAATTGATCACGACCGCACAGAGATTATCAATCAGAAGGAAAAGGATTTTGCCGATATGGTGGATTATTACACCACCTGGGCTCATCAGATCAAAACACCTATTGCTGCCATGCGGCTGCTTCTGCAGTCAGAGCAGTCTGACATAAATAGTGAGCTTTTGGAGCAGCTGTTTAAGGTGGAACAGTATGTGGAGATGGTGCTGCAGTATCTGCGCC
>JBASML010000414.1:0-13375 GCA_049656845.1 Syntrophaceticus sp. | reverse complement strand
GGTTTCTGGTAAAGGGTTTACTTTGCCTATATAGGTATCACCTATATTTCAATACCCTGTTTTTGCTAATATCTTCTGTCCATTTTTATCTATGAATGACTTGGAACCAACTATCCTAAGGCCCTCTCAAAAGTTCTGCTATCGCCCAAATGAAATTGACCTTATCCTGGAAACTCATCTATTAGCACTCCTGTCATGACTTATCCCTCAGTACTATATTTAGCCAAAATAAAAAGAAAACCTGCCAGGGTTTGCAACAGTTTTAGCGTAAAGAACTGCTAGCTGTTGAGGAAGACCGTCTGGCCGGTCGTGCCGGAACAACGCTAGATGAACTGGATAGCTATCTGGAAAGCATCATTTTATCCTCTGTTTGTTTTAAGGGGGTACCCCTTAATTTTGTATGGGCTTATGTGTTGCATGTGGGATACCCCATCTTGAATTGTCATATTTAGCCATGTGCTTACTTATAATATAAACCTGCCAATTTCATATCTTTTGTAAAGCTTATCGTATACGTGAAAGATTTGTTTTCATACTTTGCCTTGGCAACAACAACCGCCAACTCTTCGTCATTTTCTTTGTTAGTCATACCGGCAACACTCATATCTTCTATTTTTTCGAAAGACCCAGCTTCGTCAATTGCTTCATATACTTGATTCAGTACATCATCTTTAAGGCCTGCTTTCATTTGCACAGTAGATATTTCTCTTAGCCCTTCAGAATCTTTCTCATTAACCAATGCGATCACATTCTCAGCAGCTGACTTGACTTCTGCTTCGTCAAAGTCACTGGATAACTTCTGTCCGCAGCCGGCTAATAGTCCAAAGCACATAATCATTGACAGAACTAAAATACAGATAGGCTTGATTTTGGACTTGTTCATTGAGTGTCCTCCTTGAGATAATATTTTCGTGAATGGAAAGCATAGATAACCATGATCATGTCTACCGCTAAAAATGCGCCATAGATCACAAAAACCGAAGTTGTGACAGATGAGATAATAGGAATCAATGCATCTACCATTCCGTGAAACAAAATAGCTAACAACAAAAACAATATCTTCTTATTTCTTTGAAATCCATTCCACACTACAATTGTTACTGTCACATGAAAGGTTACTGCTAATATTCTTTCTATTAAAGCGATGAATAATTGATTTATCGAGAGCATAGCAACTACAGGCAGCAGAAATACACATACTTCTGAAATTCCATGTCCTAACCCAAATAGAATTGGTTGACTTATCTCACACTTGTCTGGCTTCATAAAAAATAACTTAAATAAGAATCGGAAAGTCTCTTCAAATATTCCGGCAGTTAACGCGATCAATACTCCTACCAGTACCGGATTCATCATGTATGCAAGTGAAAAGTCAGTCGTTTGCTGTAACTTATGTAACAGTGGTAAACGCAACAAAGGTTGGGAAATAAGAAAACAAAGAAAACCAAGAACAAAATATAGGATTTTCTTTCCTCGCAACGCATCACCTCTCTCAACTATATTTAACTATTTATAACATCAAATGGTTAATTAGTTACCTATAACAAACTTTTTATTTAGCAGCCATCGATCAAAAGCTCTTTCTGCTGGCGGGTCATCCTCTTGATTTGATACTCCCTTTTTGCAGCTTCACTTTTGCTGGGAAGTTCTTCAGAATAGACAAGTTCTAGCGGTCTTCGTCCGCGGGTGTATTTGGCTCCCCTACCCTCTCTATGAGCGTTTAACCTGGCCTCCAGATCATTTGTCCAACCTGTGTAAAATGTACCGTCTCCACATTTAAGGATATAAACATAGTATTGCATTCTATTGCAGCTGCCATCTATATTATTATTCTGTCTGCTGGCCATGATCCAAACACCCTTCTTCTAAGATGGTTAGTAAATCTTCTTTATCTGCATATTTTACGAGAATAAAGAGAATATCCCCTTCTTTTATCGTTGTGTCACCACGTGGTGTAATAATCTCATTTTTTCTTACAATTGCGTTAATAAGGCTATCCTTAGGCAGTGGTATCTCCTGCAATTGTTTATTGATCAGACACGAATCTTTTTTAACATCGTATTCCAATAATTCACACTGAGATTCTTCCAAGGCAATTAATTCTAGAGAATACGGAGAGTAGGGCTTTTTCTTAACCAAAAGCCCTAGTTTTTCTGCCAATATATCAATTGTAGACCCCTGAATTAGTGCTGATATGATAACAACGAAAAAGACAATATTGAAATAAAAGTGTCCTTGATCAATACCCGCCACATATGGATATGTTGCCAGCACAATAGGGACTGAGCCCTTGATGCCTCCCCAACATAAAAAAATTCTTTCCTTGAATGAATATTTCCAGAATGCAGTAGAAACAAATACAGCTACAGGCCTGGCAATAAAGATAATCAGTAAAGCGATGACAACACCTTGTTTCCAAAAAGCAAGAATTTTAGAAGGAAAAACTAAAAGCCCTAGCATCAGAAACAACATTACATCACAAAAAGCAGCAATACCTTCTAAAAAACGAGTAATCCCTTGTTTAAAAACAAATTCTGAATTGCCCATCCAAAAACCGGCCATGAAGACTGCCAAAAAACCATTACCCCTGATTACATCCGCTAGTCCGTAACCTAAAAGGCACATACTCAGTATTAATACATAATAGAAACCACTGTTATCCAGTTTCGCTTTGTTAAATAAATACGGCCCAAGCCTTCCGATCAGATAACCAATCCCAATGCCAGCTATAATTTGCCAACCTAAATTCACGAAAAAGAGCAATGGGTTTGCTACCTTTCCCAGAATTAGCTCGATCATAGCTATTGTTAGAATGATTGCTGCCGGATCATTTGAAGCAGATTCTATTTCTAAAGTTGCTGCAGTTCTGGGTTGTATATTTTTATTGCGGAAGAGAGCAAAAACTGCCGCGGCGTCTGTAGAAGCGATTATCGAACCCAGAAGCATGGCTGACAGTATATCGAAACCAAGGATCAGGTGAGAAGTAACACCCAGAGTAACAGCAGTAATTACTATGCCAACAGTAGCCATACTAAAAGCAGGTTGAAATGCAACATCCAGTAATTTTTTCTTTGTGCTGAAACCACCTTCAAAAAGGATGAAGATCAAAAGTATAAAAGAAATCTGCTGTGCTAAAAATGGATCATCAAACTGTACTATATTTAGGCCATCACTGCCAAAGAGCATCCCCAATACGAGAAAAACAATCATTCCTGGGACACCTAGTCGTGCAGATAATTTGGTCGCAAAGGTTGCTAAAAGTAAAAGTATGGCTAAAGATAAGATCATAGTAAACTCCTTTAGTGGTATATGTATTATCTGGCTGTGCGAATTATAATATATTCATTTTATCATGACTTACTAAATGCCTCTAGTGAATAGATGTCGAATGCCGGAGATCAGAGGTCTGATGTTGTAAAATCTGCCTTCCGCTGTTTTTTTACTGTTCGACTTTGGCCCCTGCTTTAATCCTCTGATGGTGCCGCCTGGACGACATGGGCATCTATCCTGAAGACAGATGCCGGGCACTTCAGACATCCGACTTCTGGTTTCCGACCTCTGTATTTCAGGTTGGTCGTTTATCGTTGGAAAAAAATGATGTATAAGGTGGGATGTACAGGATGCGTTAGATGTTGGTGGTTTAGACATTGGTCTTTGGTATAAGTTGGTTGGGGGGTATGACGGCCTGCTGCGTATTTTTAGCAATAGAAGTTAAACAAGGAAGGGTTTTTGGAATCTTTGTCGTAATGTGTAAAAGAAGCGATAAAATAATTCTTTAAGGATGAATGTTGATGAATGACTTAATTTGTTTCAAAGGATATCGTGATGGTGTTACATTAATACTAAATGATGCAGAACCAGATTTTCAAAAAGTACTCAAACAATTAAAGCAGAAGATGACACATCTCAATTTCTTTAAAGGTGCAGTTGTTAATATCGATATTGGTCAAAGGGATGCATTATCTTCTGAACAACTGGATTCTTTAGAGAAGATTTTATCATCCAGAAACATTCAAATTAAAAATGTTGTTCTAAATGGCAAGAAACCAGATGTTACCCAACCATCACCATCACTAGAACAAACCGTCAAACATGAAAATGGTGATACCCTGATGATCAGCAGGACCATCAGATCAGGGCAGAGTCTTTCCTACCCAGGAAATATTATGCTAATAGGTGATGTTCATCCTGGTGGAGAAGTTTTTGCAGAAGGAAATGTCATTGTCTGGGGTACTCTTGGTGGTTTAGTTCATGCAGGAAACTGTGGCGATACAAACGCCTTTATTATCGCTCTTCAACTAATACCAACACAATTACGCATTGCACAATACATCGCCTGTGCTCCTGAACAGACTCCGGAAATGCCCCGCCAACCGGAAATTGCTTATTTACATGGGAATAGAATTGTTATTGAGGATTATAACAGCACCAAAAACATGTTGGCTAATTTGTCATAAGGCAAAAAAGCAAGCCCGACTAGTTAGTAGTTAGTGGTTGGTCGTTAGTCGTTAGAAAAAAAGAATCATTTTTAGACAGCAAAAAACGATTCTAAGCAAATATAAAATCTGGTCTCGGTCAGATTGGGCCTGGTTATAGGTTATAAAGCTGCATTGTGGCCGGCAACAAAGCCTGATGACCAGGCCCATTGGAGATTGTAGCCGCCACAGGCTCCGTCCACATCAAGGACCTCTCCAGCAAAGAAGAGGCCGCTGACAATCTTTGACTCAAGGGTGTCCTTGTCCACCTCTCGGGTGTCTACTCCCCCGGCGGTTACCTGGGCATTTGGCCAGGAGGTGGTTCCTGTGATGCGGAATCGCCAATCTGTCAAGATATCCAGTATTTTCTCCCGTTCCCCAGCAGAGAGCTCCTCCACCGGAGCATTAATGTTACTGATCCCTGTTTCTTTGAGCAGAACTGGGATTAATCTTTTGTTAATCAGGCCAACCAGGCTGAACTCCACTGTCTTTCCTGCGGCATGGTGAAACCTTTTGGCCAGCAGGCCCTCCAGGCTTTCCTTTGACATGTTATCGAACATGATTACACGCAGGACAGCATCCCGGCCTTTTCGTAGAAGTTCTCCGGCCTTCCTGCTGATCTGCAGTACAGGTGGGCCAGAGATACCATAATTGGTAAAGAGAATATCCCCACGGTCTCTGGCTGCTGGCCTATTTCCATCTAAAACCTCTGCAGTACCGATAATTTTAACTCCAGCAATACTTTTGAAAAAGCGTCCCTCAAGTTTGAGTGGGACCAGGGCAGGAAAAACTTCCTGGATGGTGTGTCCTAGTTTCTGTGCCAGTTGAAATCCATCACCATTGGACCCTGTGACAGGCATCGCCTTACCTCCCGCTGCCAGAACCACTCGATCTCCCTCTATGCTGTTCCCATCTGCCAGTTTTAATTCGAACCTGTCCTTATTTTTTTTTCTGATGTCTGATACCCGTGCCTCATAGATTACATTGATACCGGTTTGCTCCACTTGATATCTGAGCACATCAAGTACACTTGATGCTTGATCTGACATGGGAAATACCTTACCTTCATCCTCGACCTTATGAGAAATACCAAGCTTTTCAAAAAACTTAATGGTCTGCTTGACATCAAACTGTGAGAGGATCCCTGCCACGAACGCTGTGTCTGCCCCGTGATAACAGGTAGAGCAGGTATTAACATTAGTCAGGTTGCAGCGGCCGTTTCCTGTAACCAGTATTTTTTTGCCGAGACGAGGATTTTTCTCCAGAATAGTTACATTAGCCCCCAGTTCCCTGGCTGTTATCGCTGCCATTATGCCTGAAGCTCCTCCACCTACAACAACCACATCCAATTAGATCCCCTGCTCTTTCATCTGTATTACCATTAATCTAACCGCTTTTAATTGGAAAAGCAAATTAATTCTAAACTGTTGCAGGAAAAGGCTTCCACTTTGGAAGCCTTTAGAAACCTTACGATTAGACATTCTTTTACTCTTAAAAAACAAATCTTTTCTTAAATAAGCCCCCGCTCCTTTAAGTATTCACGTGCAACATCTTCTGGTTCTTTCTTTTCTGAGTCCACTTGAGAGTTGAGTTTGGACATGGTTTTTTCATCAATAGCGCCGATCAGGGGTGCTACAATTTCTTCGATTTCAGGGTATTTTTCTAAAAGATCCTCTTTGATAAAAAGTGCACAGTCATAGGGTGGAAAGAAGTTCTTATCATCCTCCAGGGTCACAAGATCATATGCTACTATCCGTCCGTCTGTGGAATAGGCTACTGCGGCATCAACCTCTTTGTTTTTGAGGGCCTGGTACATTAAATCATATGACATTCCTAAGACCTCTTTGAAATCTAAGCCATAAGTTTCTGCAAATTCTCTCCATCCGTCACCTTTGCGCTCTATAAATGTGGGATCTGTTGCGATTCTCATCTTTGGTGCATGAGGAATCAGATCGCTGGTGGTTTTCAATCCCAGCTGTTCAGCTGTTTCTCGTCTCACTGCAATAATATAGGTATTGTTAAAACCATACGGTTCAAAAACTTTTACCCCATATTTTTCATGATACTTATCTTTTACATAATTATAAACCTTCTCTCGGTCCTTCCATTCTTCTGTAACTTCCATACCTAGAACACCGGTGAACTGTGTTCCTGTATAGCTGTTATAGATCTGAACATCCCCAGTTTCCAAGGCCTGCTGTGTGGCTGAAGAGCCCTGGAAATTACGCTTGTGCTCAACAGTTATATCCAGGTTTGCCTCTAACAGCTGTTTAATCATTTCTGATAGAATCTGGGTTTCTGCTGTATTAATTGAAGCAATAACAACCTTTTCTTGATTACCACTGTTTCCACAACCTGTACCAACTACTAGAAAAACACCCAGCATACATATGCTGATCCACTTGAAGAAGTTTTTCACAAAAATATATCCTCCCTTATCTTAACTTAATTGTTTTCACTAAATTCGAAGCCCCTGGGGAGTAAGTAGGTACTCAAGTTTCCCAAGCAAGAAATCCAGGAGTAAAGCCATCGCTGCTGCAGGAATCGCTCCCAGGAGTGTTAAATTGTTATTAGCCATTCCTAAACCAGTCAAGATGAAATCCCCTAGCCCACCACCTCCCACAAATGCTGCCAGTGTGGCTAAGCCTACACAGATCACTGTTGCTGTTCTGATTCCCGCCATGATAATCGATAAGGAAAGGGGAAGCTCAACCATAAATAAAGTTTGGCGCTTGGTCATCCCCATTCCCGCAGCTGCCTCTAAAAGTCCAGGTTCTATGTTTTTTATTCCTGTGTATGTGTTGCGCAAAATTGGCAAAAGGGAATAAAGGAAAATAGCAATTATTGCGGGTTTATTCCCTATACCACACCCGATAGCAATTAAGATAGCCAGCAGTGCTAAGCTGGGAATTGTCTGCATTAAATTAGCAAAAGCTAAAGACGGCACCTGAATAAAGCGCCATCTTGTGGCCATAATCCCCAAAGGGATTGCTATAATGGTCGCCAGTAGAATAGGATAAATAACTAAAACAGTAAGGTGTTCAAAGGTAAGCGCCCAAAATTGATCACTGTGCTGTAGATATGTCATCCAAATACTTTGTAGGGTTACATCCATTTTCTCTCTCCTCCTGCTCTAACTCATAGTCGCCGTTGGGCCAAATCACATCAACAAATGTGCTGACAAGACAAGCGTAATTCAATAATCCCTGCAGGTGCTGGTTTTCATCGATCACTGGAATGAAACCGAAACTGCTGGCATCAAGCTGGCGTGCGGCTTCTAAGACAGTATCTTGAGGGGTTACAGATTCACTGACAGGTTCAAGAATGTCCTTAGCTTTGAAACGGCTACTATCGCGGATAGCTTTTTGCACTGCTCTCAATGTCAAAATCCCAGAAAGTTTATCTTCTTTATCGATGATTAATAAAGTATTTACTTTATGCTGTTGCATCTGTCGTAGGGCTTCTACAAGTCCCATTTCAATTTTCCCGGTAACCGGAGTCTTCAACATAACCTCTTCAACCAAAACATCTTCAGGGTTGCGTAAAAGTCGCTTTTCTCCAATAAACTCACGGACAAAGTCATCCGCAGGGTTGCGAATTAGATCCTCCGGAGAGCCGTTCTGGACAACCTCCCCGTCTTTCATCAAAACAATGCGATCCGCTAACTTCAATGCTTCATCCATATCATGGGTGACAAAAAGAATTGTTTTTTGAACTGAATCCTGAAGCCTCTTTAACTCATCTTGCAATTGCTCACGGCTGATTGGGTCCAAAGCGCCAAAAGGTTCGTCCATCAAAATGACATCTGGATCAGCTGCCAGGGCACGGAGCACCCCTACTCGCTGCTGCTCTCCACCTGAAAGCTGCTTAGGGTAGCGGTTGCGGTAAACCTGAGGGTCGAGAGAACCCATTTCCAGCAGTTGATCTACTTTTTTGTCAATTTCCCGGGGGTTAGTGCCTAACAATTTCGGTACCAGTCCAATATTCTGTGCAATGGTCATATGGGGAAATAAACCTATTTGCTGGATCACATAGCCGATCCGACGCCGCAACTGGACAGGGTTTTCATTTTGAATATCCTTACCCCCCACTAAAATTTTGCCTGATGTTGGCTCAATCAAACGGTTAACCATCTTTAAAGTGGTTGTTTTACCACACCCACTGGGTCCTATCAAAACAACCAGTTCTCCTTTTTCAATGGTTAAGTTGAGATTCTGTACTGCACATGTACCATTTGCATAAACTTTGCTTACGTTTTGAAATTTAACCATTTCATCACCACCATCTAATAAGAATAAATATTTATTTTAAGCTACTTACACACAAAAAAACGCTAGAACCGCGCTACGGCTTGGTTATTAAGCGTTGTCGCCTGTCTTATTACTCTTTTTAGTTATCATCGCTCATCATATGTTTTGGAAAACACAAAGTAGATGCCCATGCCACCTATACGGCACCGGCAGATGATAAAAACAGAGGCTTAAAAAGAATAAGAATGTCTCTGAATAAGCGTAAGACAGTTCTTTCAAGTTTCAGGTTTCTGGCATCTAGACTAGGATCTCCACTTTCAGGTAGACATCTATCTCTCCTGGGAGGGAATACCAGTAGATAATGAAAACAAAGCTGAAATCCAAAAATATTGCGGCACTAAGCAGTTCCTGTTTTTTCGACATCCGACTTCCAGCATCTAATATCTATTTTAAGCAGGCTGCTTATTGTTTTTTTCGTGATAATATTGTTGAAGTTGAAATAAAACCGATTTTGAGTATCACCTTCATTTAATAACCGGAAATAATAGCAACAATATAATTATAACTGATTTACTTCCCTCCGGCAACCTCTTATATATTATAAGTTGTCTGTTAATGGTTGTAAAAAGAGAACCGGGCGTTATTCGCAAGGAAACCATACTCAAAATTCTACTACAGTTTCTTCGGCCAACAATGGCTGTTATCAGTAGGGATTGATAACGGGCAGTAAGAATCTTGGTGGTTCATATCGTTGTCTCTATACATGGAAGGCATTCTTTATTACCCGGTAACTAAACTTTTTGCAATTAATATAGCTATATTGATATGGCTATATCTCAACCCCTCCATGGGAATTTGATTGATCCGGGTCATAGCGCTTTAAGAGCAGCGAATTGGTCACAACCGACACAGAACTCAAGGCCATGGCTGTACCGCCCATCACCGGTGTAAAAACACCGAAAATCGCTAGGGGAATGGTGATTATGTTATAGAAAAATGCCCAGAACAGGTTTTGCCGAATCTTGCGCAGGGTGCGGCGGGAAAGGCGTATTGCAGAAGCAATCTTTTTTAGATCACCGTGCATCAGTATGATAGAAGCGCTTTCCATGGCCACATCTGTCCCTGTACCGATGGCTATTCCCACGTCAGATGTAGCCAAAGCAGGTGCATCATTGATGCCGTCACCGACCATGGCCACAATATATCCGGACTCTTTGAGCTTTTGCACCTCTTCCGCTTTATGTTGAGGCAAAACTTCAGCAATAACCTTGTCGATGCCTACTTGCTCGGCGATAGCCCTGGCAGTTTTCTTCTGGTCTCCGGTCAGCATGTATATATCCAAACCCATCTGCCTTAGTTCCGAAATCGCCTGGCTGGCGTTTTCTTTGACCGTATCAGCGATAGCTACCAAACCGGACAAGCTGTTGCCTTTCATGGCAATGATCACAGTTTTACCCTCTTCTTCCCATGAGTTTTTCTGCGGAAGCAACGGGGATATATCTATACCCAGCGAATTCGCCAGGGACTCATTTCCGATCTGCCAGGTCTCATTCATCAGGTTGAATCTGATCCCTTGCCCAGGTAGAGCTTGGAAATTATCGACAGCTTCCAGCGGTATTCCCAGTTCCTCTGCCCGCTTAACCACAGCCTGACCCAGGGGGTGTTCAGATTTTTTCTCTCCAGAGGCAATAATACCCAGTAGTGTCTGCTCATCGAGCGGAGCCAATGCAAAAATATCTGTTACCGCCGGAACCCCCTTGGTGATGGTACCGGTCTTATCCAGAACAACGGCATCGATCTTCCCTGCTTGCTCCAGATGTTCCCCACCCTTGATTAAAATGCCCTTCTCAGCCCCTACCCCGGTTCCCACCATGATGGCTGTAGGTGTGGCTAATCCCAAGGCACAGGGGCAGGCAACAACCAAAACCGTGACCATGTGCATCAAGGAACTTTCAAAATTCGCACCACTGATATACCAACCGCCAAAAGTGAGCAGGGCAATGACTATAATCGCGGGCACAAAGATATTGGATACCCGGTCCGCCAGGCGCTGGATAGGAGCTTTAGAGCCCTGAGCAGCTTCCACCATGCGAATGATCTGTGCCAAAACTGTATCTTGACCAACCTTTGTTGCCTGAAAAATAAAGCTCCCATATTTATTGATGGAGGCTCCAACCACATCATCCCCAGGTTTCTTTTCCACCGGTAGGCTTTCTCCGGTGAGCAGTGATTCATCGATACTGGTATTTCCCTCCTGGATAATACCGTCTACTGGAACCCTCTCCCCTGGACGCACCAGAATAAAATCACCGACTACCACTTCATCCACAGGGATATCTATTTCCACTCCATCCCGGAGCACCCGAGCGGTTTTTGCCTGCAGCTCCATCAACTTCTCTATTGCCTCAGAGGTTTTTCCCTTTGCAACAGCCTCCAGCAGTTTGCCCAGTAAAATTATCGTCATGAGCATAGCAGCCGACTCAAAGTAATAGACATTCCAACCAGCAAAAAGGGAGATCAGGCTGTAGAAATAAGCAACCGATGTACCTAATGCCACCAGAACATCCATGTTTGCGCTGCCTGTTTTTAACGAGTGGTAAGCTCCTCGGTAAAATGGCCAACCAGCAAAAAACTGAACAGGTGTGGCTAAAGCCAACTGCACCCAAGGATTGATCATCAATTGGCGCCCTACATGTGAAGAGATCATCATCACAGCAAGGGGTAGGGTAAAGAGAATCGCAGTGATGAACCTGATAAGATGCCAGTTCTTCTCCTTTTGTCTTGCCTGGGCTGTTTCACTGAGAGAGAGATTTCGGGCTTGCTGCACATCATAGCCCAGGTCTTTCACTGCTTTTTCTATCTCTGAAACTGTTATGATGCCAGGAATAAAGCTGATACTTGCCTTATTGGTGGCCAGATTGACCACCGCCTTTTGCACTCCAGGCAGCGAATTCAATCTTTTTTCAACCCGTGCAGAACAGGCGGCACAAGACATCCCGGCGATCAAAAGCTCTTGTTGCTCTTCTAAAACTTGATATCCCAATTCTACGACACGCTCAATTATTTGCTGGGGTTCAATTTGCTCAGGGTCATAACTAATAGTTCCCTTGCCCATGACCAAATTAACGCTTGCAGATGAAACACCGGGAAGAGAATTCAACCCCTTTTCAACCCTGGCCGAACAGGCCGCGCAGCTCATCCCGGATATAGGTATTGTTATTACTGCTTGTTTTCCTGTCTGGCTTTCAGTTTCAAGCACGGTTAATTTACACCCCCTCATAAATATTAACTGTTCCTCTTGAAGGAGCCAGAGCCGGTTGATGTAGGAGAACCCAAAGCGCCTCATTAATTACCTGATCATCTTGAAGATAGTCTTTAGTACCTCATCGATCACCTGCTCATCGCCCTCTAAAAGCTGATCCCTGACACAGGATTTCATGTGTTTTTCCAGCAGCAGTTTGGCTACACCGTAGAGTGCGGATTGGATAGAGGAAATCTGATTTAAAACATCATCACAGTAAGCATCCTCTTCGATCATCCTCTTAACCCCCCGTACCTGCCCTTCAATGCGGTTAAGCCGCGTGACCAGCTGTTTGACCGTTTTATCATCCTGCCAGTTTCTTTTTCTCTTGCTGTTTTCACAGTCAAAACACCTGTTTTTAGTTTTGTCCATTTTGCACCATCCCTACTATGTTATATACTATACCCCCCTATCCTATTATACCATAACCAACTGGCCAGGCTTGCTTTATTGCTTTAAGACAACAAGGAGCCATTTTTTCTCTGACATCCACCTGTGAACGTCAACTAAGTAGATATTGCAAGCGGCTACAGTCAGGAGCAAAGCCGTTTTAGGGTAAGGACAGGCCGGAGTGTTTAACTAACTTGCCAGGCTAACTTTTCATCATATTGAATTTGAATGAGATAGAAGGTTGTGGGATCTCAAGAAATGCTCAAAAAGATCCCATCACTTGATGGAAGGTTATGGGATTGCAAAAATACAAACAAAAAGAAGCCTTTATTCAGGCTTCTTAATTTTTTGTATTTGGCTTATTTTTAACTAAACAACCTTAGCTATATCGCCGCTGCAGAAGTGTTCCCGCAGTTTCGGCTTTTCTATCTTGCCTGTGGGGTTGCGGGGAACCTTGTCGAAGAAGACCTGGCGCGGCCTTTTATACCTGGGCAAATCCTGGCAAAATTCGATCACCATTTTTTCAGTAAGGATTCTCCCTGGCTTGGTTTCGACAACCGCAACCGGGACCTCACCTAAGCGCCGGTCTGGCATCCCGATCACAGCTGCATCTTTAATATCATTATGTGCACGCAGGAATTCTTCTATTTCAACCGGGAAGATATTCTCCCCACCCATGATTACAACATCCTTCTTGCGGTCTACCAGATAAATAAATCCGTCTTCATCCTCTCGTGCCATATCTCCGGTATACAGCCAACCGTCTTTCAGCACCTTTTTAGTGGCTTCAGGGTTGTTGTAGTAACCCTTCATCACTCCGGGTCCCCGGATGATCAATTCTCCGACCTTGCCCCTGGGAACGAGTTTGCCATGATCATCGACAATTTGCATTTCCCAGTTAAAGCCGGGCTTGCCGATGGCTCCAACCTTATGGATGTTTTCGATTCCCAGGTGTACAC
>JBASML010000413.1:0-4451 GCA_049656845.1 Syntrophaceticus sp. | reverse complement strand
GAGGAAAGGATATTGGGATATGTAATAGGATTAACCGGCGGCATCGCCACTGGGAAAAGCCTTGTCAGTGACATGATCAAGGAACTTGGCGGGCAAGTTATTAGTGCAGATCTCATAGCCCGCCAAGTGGTAGAACCCGGCATGCCGGCCTGGCAGCAGATTGTTGATGAATTTGGTGAGGGGGTTTTAAACAGCGACCTAACCATCAAAAGAAAGGAACTCGGCAGGATTGTCTTTGCAGATGCATTTATGCTGGATAAATTAAATAAGATTACACATCCCCATATTATTTCGGAGATCGAAAGGCAGTTGAATTACTACAAAAACTCCGGTTATAAGGGAGTTGTAGTTGTTGATGCACCGCTTCTCCTGGAGTTGGGGTTAGAAAAGCTGGTGGATGAGGTCTGGGTAGTAGCGGTCGATGCTGCTACACAACTAGAGCGGTTGATGAAACGGGACAACCTGACAGCAGAGGAAGCAAAGCTCCGTATTCAGGCTCAAATGCCTCTGGAGGAAAAGATAAAAAGAGCTGATCGGGTAATCGACAACCGGTTTACCCCTGAGGAAACCAGAAAACAGGTAGAGGAGATTTGGCAGAAGATAGTTGCTGGGAGATTCAAATGACAGTTGCCATCTCGTCCTAATACGGTGAATGGGAGTCAATTAGTTAGATGATCATTGTGAGTTCCAGGCGACTGCGCCTGTTGTTAATTGTACTCTTAATGTTATTTGGTACTGTTTATATGCTGCAGGCTAAGTGGTTTTGGAAGATCTTCTACCCCTGGCCATATAAACAAGAAATGGTTGAGGTGGGGGCAGATTCTGGTGTGGACCCCTTTCTTTTAGCAGCTATTGTTAAGGTAGAAAGCAGGTTTGATCCGTATGCCTGTTCAGATATGGGAGCTGTGGGTTTGATGCAGGTCATGCCCAGTACAGCAAACTGGGTAGCCCAACAGATGGGGTACAGCAACTTTCACGTGGATTTGCTCTACCAACCGGAAGTTAATTTATTAATTGGGAGCTGGTATCTTTCCAACCTTCTTAAGGAATTCGATGGGAATCCAGTAGCAGCTCTTGCTGCTTATAATGCCGGCAGGGGAAATGTGAGCAATTGGCTGAGATCTGGGCAGTGGAATGGTACCAAGGAGGATCTGAAAAACATTCCTTTTCCGGAAACAAGGGAATATGTTAAATCAGTTCTTGGAAGTTACGAAATTTATCAATATTTGTATCAATGAGAGAGGAAATCAGGGCAATTCTGGAGAAACTCACTATAGTCTATATTGAAAGGGGTATGTGGATTGGAAAAATCCCTGATTCAATCACTTGCTGAAGTTAAAAAGATAAAAATAAAGCCTGAACGCAAATTATTTTCTGCAACTCCGGAAGAAATTCTCTGCGGAGCAACATCTGATATTTATTTTGTAAGAACCCATGAAATTTTAAGCCAGATGGGTCTTGCAGAAACACCTGTGGCAGCTGAGGTGTTTTGTCGGAGAGATGGTGTTTTCGCGGGTATTGAGGAAGTTATGGATCTGTTTGGTAATCAGGATGTAGAAGTTTGGGCGCTCCCGGAAGGTGCACCTATGCAGTCTAAAGAGGTTGTACTGCAAATCAAAGGCCCTTATGGGGAGTTCGGAGTCTATGAAACACCAATCCTTGGACTTATGGCGAGTTCTTCAGGTTGGGCTACTGCTGCTCGGGAAGCCAAGGATGCCGCCTCGGGTAAACCGGTTTTATGTTTCGGGGCACGTCACATTCATCCTGCAGTTGCTCCAGTTATGGAAAGGGCAGCCATCATCGGGGGATGTGATGGGGCTAGTTGTATATTAGCCGCTAAACTTGCAGGGCGTGAACCCCAGGGAACTATTCCCCATGCCATGATTCTGGTTATCGGTGATACAGTTAAAGCTGCTCAGGCTTATAATGAATTGATGCCTCCTGATGCCCCGCGTACAGTGCTGGTGGATACCTTTAAAGATGAAGCAGAGGAGACACTCCGGGTTGCTAAGGCACTTGGGGATGACCTTAGTGGGGTACGCCTGGATACTCCCGGGGAACGGGGAGGTGTTACTCCCGATCTCGTGAAAGAGATCCGGGCACGCCTTGACCAGAAGGGGTTTCAACATGTAAGTATCTTTGTTTCCGGAGGGCTTGACCCAGAGCGTATCAGTTGCTTGAGTGAGGCAGGAGCCGATGCTTTTGGAGTAGGCAGCTATATCTCCGCTGCTCGCCCCATAGATATGACCATGGACATCAAGGAGATCAATGGTAAACCGTTGACCAAGAGAGGACGGATACCTGGATTAACTCCTAATGATCGTCTGATAAAAATGAAATAAGTCATCTAGTCATAAGTCAATTGCCCCCTTCATAGTTTATACCATAATATGGTACAAACGAAGGGGCTGTTTTTTATGTTTTATAACTCCCGGGAAATGCACTTTAAGATAAAGTGTACAGCAGTTTCAACAGTTTTCTTGGCCCTGGTTTTATTTTTGCTCTGGACTGTTGCCAAAGAAGATACTGCTGCTATCCAAATAGCGCACTTTCCTTATTTTCTGGATCCAGCCCGGATCTCTACCTTTGAAGAAAAGCTGATATGTGGTGCATTATATGAAACGCTTTTGGATTATAATCCGGAAAATGGCAATACAAAAGGTGTCTTAGCGGATCAGTGGATGGTGGATGCGACAGGAAAGGTGTACACCTTCAATATACGAAAAGGTGTGCGTTTCCACAATGGCAAGCCAGTTAGGGCAGAAGATGTTAAATTCAGCTGGGAAAGGCTTCTTGATCCTGAAATCAGCAGCTATGGGTACCTATTGAGCAATGTTCAAGGTGCAGAGGGTGTTTTAAAAGGGCAGAACAGCCATGTAGATGGATTAAAGGTAGTTGATGCCCATACCCTTAAGATAACTCTACTAGAACCAGATTATACTTTCCCAGCACTAGTAAGCAGCCCTGTGCTGAGTATAGTATGCCAGGATTTTGTCCAGGAGCAGGAGATGGCTTACGGAAAAACCGGTATACCTATTGTTGGTACAGGCTCTTTTAGTTTGAGCAGTTGGGGTAAAAATAGGATTACCCTTATCAAAAACAGGAGATATAGCAGACAAGCTCCTAATCTGGGTAAACTTGAATTTGTTGCGACTAGAAATCAACAGGAGATAAAGCGTCTCTTTCAAAATGGGGAAGTGGATATTCTGGCAGGTGTGGCCCCTCAGTTTGCAAACTCTTACTGCCAGGGGGATGGAAAAGGGAGAGCTTATTCAGTAAAAAAGCCAGTACTGACTTTGTACTTTTTGGGTTTTGACCTGAATCAAAAGCCTTTTGGCAGCCAGGTGGAGCTTCGCCGGGGAATAAACAGTGTTCTGGATAAGGAAAAAATGGCGCTGTATCTGTTAGGTGAGGGAGGATCTGTCCTTAATAGGTTTTTGCCCCCAGAATTGCTTGGAGAACATAATAAAGAAAATGATGTTTTTGATCAGGATAAAGCTTTAAAACACTTTGTTTCTGCTGGATATCCCTATAGTTCAAGCCTCCCGTCTCTGGCTTTAGCATACAATGACAGCCCTGGGCATGAACTACTAGCGCGCCTTGTGCGGGAAAACCTCGGCCAGGTTGGAATTGCCATTATTCCTCAGAAGAAACCATGGAAGGAGTATCAAGAGGAATTAAGAGCTGGCCTCTATCCTTTTTTTCGCTTGGGTTGGGAGGCTGACTACCCTGAGCCAGGGAATTTGCTATCCTGTAATTTTGAGAGTGGAACATTAGATCATAATTTTACAGGGTACAGCAACGAAAAATTTAATTTCTTGTTAAAAAAAGCTCGGAATGAGCAAGACTTCAGGAAACGCCAGGTGTTCTACCGCCAGGCAGAAGAGCTTATTATGTCTGATCTTCCCGTGATTCCCCTCTTTCAGCGGGTAGCTGTTTTTGTGGTTCAGAAAGAAGTTAAAGGGTTGCAAGTGGATCTGCTGGGAAGGATAGATTTTAACCATCTCGATAAAATGAAAACAAAGTAGAGTTATAGCAAATATTGTTGTTATATGTAGTTAAAAAATGGAGGACCACTGCAGGAAATTCATAGAAATGTGTAGAAGAATCCAGGGTGCAAAAAACAGTCGTAATATACACAATATGTTAATCATAAATGGAGGCCATCGGACAGCTTGCCGGGGGTATGGCTCATGACATCAACAATCAACTGACTATAATCCAGGCGTGTGTTGACCTCTGTTTGCCGCGGGTTGAAGATGAGTACCTTAGCAATATTTTTAAAAAAATTCGTACTGCTGCGGAAAGGTCTGCAAACCTGCCTGGGGTTAGTGTTGAGATTACTGGTATGTATGGTTGGATGAAAACTGGGATGTATGCAAGGTAGAGTAATGTCTTTACATAATAGGTGTCTAGTATTAGAATAAAGGATGGAAGGATGGTGGTTTGAA
>JBASML010000412.1:0-3705 GCA_049656845.1 Syntrophaceticus sp. | reverse complement strand
AAGATCCTGTGATTTTAAAGATCCTAGCGCAGAAAGCTTATGATTCAGGAATTAACTTTTATAGAGAAAAAGAAGGAGTATGGTTAAGTGATAGTATACCGCCTGAATTTATAACAACATTATGATTTGAAAACCCCCTTGGATTTCTCCGCGGGGGTCATCCCTACCGGTACAGAAACCAACGCCAAACTAAAAGCAAGGGTTTTTATATAAATATTTTTATATAAATCCTCACATCCCGTTCACTTTATTCAAAAGGGCAGGCAGCAACTGGGTAGACAACAACAAAGCAGGTAGCAACCGGGAACATCCTTTATTTCTCTACGCTTTCCTGGAGTGCCTCCTGGGGTACCTCTTCATCACCAGATTTAGCCTTACGAAACTCCTTGATGCCATTACCTAAAGACTTTCCTACCTCGGGAAGCTTACCAGGGCCAAAGATAATCAGCACAATAGCAAGTATTAATATTATCTCCCATGGGCCAATATTAGGCAAAAAACCAAACATAAGAAAACCGCCTCCTTAAATCGCAGTTAATCACCTTATACCCAGCATATACACCACTAATATCCGCACGACAGCTTCTGTTACTCCCCGCATCTCCGGTTTGTCTCAGGATATACGCTATCACAGCGCCCGCATCACTAATCCATCACAAATCATACTCACTGGTTTTGATCTAAGGCTTGACTCGATTTAGACACAGATATTCCAACACGTTCAATATTAATATTATCATCTTCCCTTACATGCATCAAGAACTCAAAACTTTTAAGGTGCCTTTCTAAGTGACTGAGTAACAGTCACCGCTCACGCTCAGTCCTCCCCATCTAACCTAGAATCCCTGGGGAATTTAAGACTGCCTAAGCTCACTGATATCCATCCCCCCTGGCGAAACCCCGGTCGGCGTAGCCTGACACCGGCCAAGCCGAAACCTGCCCTTGCCATAAATTACTCCAGCCTAACCCCATCAATTTTCCTTCTTAGTCTTCCCGTTTGTCGCCGAAAAAGAAAAGAGCCACAGTCCCAGGCCCTGTATGTGTACCGATTACAGTACCCACGCTGTTGATCATGACAGGGCCATTGAGGTGGGGGAACTTTTCCTCGACTAGATCGGCTAACTGGCGTGCATCTTCATAGCATGCCGAATGGGAGATAAAACACTTGCCAGAGTATTCAGTACCGTTTTGCGCATGCACTTCCATCTTATGTATGATCTCGTTGATGACACGTTTTTTGCCGCGAATTTTCGTGCGAGGAATGAGTTTCCCGTCATAGCTCATATTACACAGCGGGCATATGTTCAGCAAAGTTCCCACAACTGCAGATGTAGCTGATATGCGACCACCGCGTTTATAATGTGTAAGGTCAGTGGTAAAAAACCAATGATGCACATTGAGCTTGTTTTCCTCTACCCAGGCATACACATCTTCAAGAGCTGCACCATTATCCCTCAGGTCGGCAGCCGCATCAGTAAGCATTCCATACCCCGATGATGCACCCAGAGAATCCACAACCAGGATTTTTCGACCAGGATACTTTGATAAAAGTTCTTCCCTGGCAATACAAGCCGAATTGTAAGCTCCCGACAAACCCGTGGAAAGAGAAATGTGTAAGATATCCTTGCCATCCTTTAAAAACGGTTCAAAAAAGTCAATAAACTCCCCCACGTTCACCTGCGAAGTAGTAGGCATCGCTCCTGCCGCAATTCTGCCATAAAATTCTTCAAAAGACATGGCTTGTCCCAGGTCATCTGGATACTCTTCCCCGTCCATATTGAAATGAAAACAAACAAACGGAATATTCCTTTTTTTGAAGTACTCATATGGCATATCTGCTGTGGAACAACAAGTTAGGACATAACCGGACATCTCAAACACTCCTTTGTATCAGGGTTATCAGGGTAATGATCAACTTGAACAACTGCATTAATCCGCCGCTTGCAATTATAACAAGACTTGCTCTTGTTTAGAACAGGTATTTTGCTCAATATACTTTCTGTTATACTTTCTGTTCAGTCGCTTTCTGCAAATCATACTAATCATGTATTTCTAGGTGAATTCCCTTCCTCTAAATAATATACCATAATAATAATGAATAAGAATGAGCTTTTCGCCATCCACCATTGCTGACGAACGACAACAACTTCGGCCCCGGATTTCATATCCCTGGGTTGCTTGGGCGGTGACCGGTACCTCATGTAGTCATTACTAGCCACAAGTCACAAGTACAGAAATAGTTCTCACTTCAGCAAGCTTTACAAGCCCCAGGCAGTGGATAATGTTAGCCTTTCCCTGTCTCAATAATTCTTACGCATCATTTTTCCGATCTCTTTAAACGAGATGGTCCTCTCAAACTGGAGCAGGCCGCGGCTGAAGATGCGTGCCCCAAGGTAGATAAAGAAAGCCACCCCAAGCATCAAAACTGCGAATGTGGAGGCCAGTTCCCACCACGGCAGGGTAGTGGCACCAATACGCATCAGCATCGTTACCGGAGTAAAGATAGGAATATAGCTGAAGATCCGTACCCACAAGGCGTTAGGGGACATCATAATCGCTCCCGAGGCAAACATAGGGATCATTGGAATCATCACAACCAGACCCTGTGTCTGGCTGCCACCCTCGGCATCTTTCATTGTCGCTCCCATGGCCGCAAAAAGAGCGGCAAACATCACATAGCCGCCAATAAAGAAAAGCACCATGGGAAAGAGCTCAGCCGCGCTCATGCCAATCTGACTCAAATCGATGAATCGACTGGCTACGGCCACTCCTACAACCAGCCAGATCCCGATCTGCAGCAGGCCAAGAAGCCCAAAGCCAATAATTTTACCAAGTAATAGATCCAGCGCGGATACCGATGAGAGCAAAATCTCAATGATGCGGTTGCGCTTTTCCTTGAGCACCCCGTACATGAGCACCTGTCCCGAGGTCATTACGGCGATAACAAGGACTAAGCTGAAAAAGAAAGGAGCGAACGCCGCAGCCGCAGAAAATTCTTCACCACTTACACTGCTCGGATGCAAAACTACCGGCGCTGTGGCCAGGTTGATCTCCTCCTCTGTCAGCCCGATCTTCTCCATCCGGTATCTAGTGAGCGCCGCTGTAACCGCCTCACCGAGAGCCCCCATATTCACCTCCTTAGCATCGCGCACATAGTAGTTGATCATCCCGCTCTCTACATTCTCAGTGGTAAAGATGAGGTAGCCGTTTAGTTCACCCTCCTCCACCTGTTCAGCCAGCTGCTCCTGCTGTGCGGGATCATGCAGTGTCACCTTCACAGGTGAGCCGGCAAGCTTTGATTCCAGGTAGGGGAAAAACTCTCCTGTTTCGTCGATCACCGCAACCTGCTGCTCCTCTTTGAGAGTGCTGGTGCCGGCATAATAGCCAACACCGCCCGCCAGAACCATGATTAAAGGAATCATCAAGGTTGTTACCAAGAAAACTGGGCTTTTCAAGTTTTTTAGAAATTCCCAGCGAAAGACTTTAAATACATTAGGCCACTTCAACATCTTCACCCCTTTCGCGGACGGTCTCAATGAAGATCTCATGCAGCGGAGGTTTCTCCACGGTAATCGCTCTCACCGTCAGCCTGGATATAAACTCCTGCAGCAGGTCATTGATGCCGGCACTGCCACTGTAGCGCATTATCACAAGCCCCGGCTGTTCCCTCAGTATCCGTAGTCCCGGAATCCTTTTCAAAAAGCC
>JBASML010000411.1:0-7587 GCA_049656845.1 Syntrophaceticus sp. | reverse complement strand
CAGCCCCAATCATGATGGAAGTACAGCTTTTCTTTTGCAAGAAGCACTTGAAGAGACCCGTAAGTCTGGGGCAGATACAGACCTGCTACATGTGGTAGATATCCTTAAAGAAATGGATTTTCCTTTTTGTGAGCTTTGCTCTTCTCCATGTGATGGGGTCTGTGGTGAGGGAAATAAGCTTGGTGAGGTTTTTGATCTGCTGCGGCGTGTCGATGGGGTGATCATAGGCAGCCCAGTTTACTTTGGTACAGTGTCTGGACAACTCAAGGCCCTATGGGATAAAACCCGTGTGCTGCGGCGAGAAAAGGCCCTGCTGAATGTTGTAGGAGGAGCGCTTGCCGTGGGGGGTGCTCGCTTTGGGGGGCAAGAAACCACCGTGAGGGCAATCCATGACATGATGCTGGTTCAGGGGATGATTATCGTCGGTGATGGCTATCAGGATTTTGACTGTGGCCACCAGGGAGCATGTGCCCAACGCCCATCTACAGAGGATGAAAACGGTAAAAAGCGTGTGCATATCCTGGCGCAGCATGTTCTAGAAGTTGCTAAAGCAACAAAGGACTTGCGGGTTCGCTAAAACGGGGTGGTATCTTTTGCCACAAGACTTTTGTATACGCGAGGAGATAGAAAATAGGGAAAAAGATTACCTTGCTCCCTATGCTACATTTTCTGCCAAGTCAAAGGGGCGTCTTCGCCCGGATACATCCTGTCCGATACGGACAGAGTTTATGCGTGACAGGGATCGGATTATTTATTCTAAGGCTTTCCGGCGTCTTAAACATAAAACCCAGGTTTTTATCTCTCCGGAGGGGGATCACTATAGGACCCGCAGCACCCATACTCTTGAGGTTTCCCAAATCTCCCGTACCCTGGCCAGGGCATTAAGGCTCAATGAAGATCTGACCGAAGCCATAGCTTTAGGGCATGATCTAGGGCATACTCCTTTTGGACATACCGGAGAGGCGGCTTTGAATGAGGTATTTCCCCCTGGCTTTCGCCATAATGAGCAGAGTCTGCGCGTGGTGGATAAACTAGAAGGGGAACGCGGGCTTAACCTGACTTGGGAAGTGAGGGATGGTATACTATGCCATACAGGGCCACGGTTTCCTGCGACACCGGAAGGGAAGATCGTTAGGATAGCGGACCGCATCTCTTATATCAATCATGATATTGACGATGCCATCAGAGCAGGGATTATCCAGGAGGATGACCTACCCAAGGAGTGTGTGAGCATCCTGGGCAACCGCCATAAAGTAAGGATTAATACCATGGTTACAGATATTATTGAGAAAAGCTGGGGAAAGCCGGAGATTACCATGAGCGATGATGTTCAGGTGGCTACTGATGGTTTACGCACCTTTCTTTTTCAAAGGGTTTATATTGGTTCCATTGCCAAAAAAGAAGAAGCAAAAGCACAGCGAATAGTAAAGACATTATATGAGTATTATCTGGAGAATCCGGATTCCCTTCCCCAGGAGTTCAAGGCCAAGGTCTCTGATGACGGGCTAGAAAGATGTGTTGTAGATTATATTGCAGGGATGACCGATCGCTTTGCCATCAAAACTTTTGAAAGGTATTTTGTGCCCAATGTCTGGATGACCTAAAAGTTAAGCAGGAAATAGCAGGACCAGTAGAGAATTATTTACGAGTGCATGTTTTTAAGAACGGGTGTTTGTTAAATGGGTCCTGTTTCCGAAGAATTAATAGAAAATATCAGGAACAGTATTGATATCGTTGAGATAATCGGTGAATATGTTTCTTTAAAAAGAGCTGGGCAAAATTATATGGGGCTTTGTCCCTTTCACCAGGAGAAGACCCCCTCTTTTAGTGTATCTCCTGCCAAACAGATTTTTTATTGTTTTGGCTGTGGGGTAGGTGGGGATGTTTTTTCTTTTTTGATGAAAATCGATAACCTTTCCTTTCCTGAGGCTGTGGAGAGCCTTGCGGAAAGGCTTGGTATAGATGTGTCCCACGCCCAGGGTTCAAGCGAGAAACAAGAGCGTAAGAAAAGGTTCTATGAACTAAATGCTCATACAGCAAAATATTATCATAGAATCTTAGCATATGAGAAAGCAGCAGAGAAGGCGCGGCGTTACTTGATTGGGCGTGGGGTTAAAAAGGTTTCGTGGGAGAGATTCCAGCTTGGTTTTGCGCCTGATTCCGGTAATGGCCTTTTGGAATATTTGCAGAAGAAGGGTTTTTCCCTTCAAGAGATTCGTAAGTCAGGGCACTTTTTGGAGCGCTACGGCACCCTCCAGGAACGTTTTCGAGGCCGTATTCTCTTTCCTATATGTGATACCAGTGGGCGTTGCCTGGGCTTTGGGGGGCGAGCGCTAGGGGAAGGGGAGCCAAAATACCTGAACTCACCAGAATCTCCTGTTTTCAATAAGAGCCGTAATTTGTATGGTCTTCATTTAGCTATACCTGCAATTCGCGAGGAAAAAAAGGTTATTGTTGTGGAGGGCTATCTGGACTGCATTACTGCTCATGAATATGGTTTTACCAACACAGTTGCAGCCCTGGGAACAGCTTTTACACATGAACAGTCCCGGCTTTTGCGGCGTTATACCCAGGATATTATCCTGGCCTTTGATCAGGATAGCGCTGGTTTAGCAGCCACTGTGCGTAGCGCGGGCTTTCTTCAGGAACTGGGAGCCCAGGTATCGGTTTTGAGCCTTCCGGAGGCCAAAGACCCCGATGAATTTCTACAAACCCAGGGGAAAGAGGCCTTTGCAGCGGCTTTGGAAAACCATGTGAGTAGTTATTTAGATTTCAGGCTAGAACACCTACTTCGCCAGTACAACCCGGAAAATGTTTTCGAACGGGCGGAAATGGCTAAAGAATTGGCAGAAGAAATGGCGAAGATACCTAATTATATAGTGCGTGAGGGTTTTTTGCAAATAGCTGCTCAAAAGATGCAGACATCAGAAGAGGCTCTTCGTTTAGAATTATCTCGTTTGAGTAAAGATGGCACAAAGAAGGATAAAACTGAGAAAAATAGATATAATATGGAACAAGGCAAACAAACTTTCGGAAAACGCCGCATACCTGCGCCAGAGGCGGCAAGACTGGGGCTTTTCCGTATTATTTGCCAGGATCCCACTTTATTGGAGCGAGTACAGGAAGAGCTCGGGGAAGAGATGGTGTTTACTGGCAAATTAAAAGAATACTATAAACTCTTTGAGAAGTCTGACTGGGCTAGCCCTGCCGAACTGATCGGTCAGGTTGCACCAGGTAGTAAGGAGGAACTAGCGGGCCTATTAATAAGTGGGCAGGAAATGCAGCTGGATCAGGTACAGAAAGAACGGCTTGTGGAAGACTATATCTTGACCTTAAAAAAGGAGCAATTAAGGCAGGTAATACAAGCTAAACAAGCTACTTTGAGACAGTACGAAAAAAACGGCGACAAAGAAGGAATAAGGGACCTCTTAGCAGAAATACATGTATTATATGAAGAACTAGAACACCTAAAAAAAATGGTAGCAAGGTTATAGTTTGATGCACCAGGAAAGGGGGGATAGGACATGAAAGAAGAACAATCAAATATTGATGCAGTCAAAGCCTTAATCGAGCGAGGGAAACAAAAAGGGACCCTTTCTTACCAGGAAATTATGGATGCCCTTCAGGGTTTTGAGCTAAGCCCGGACCAGATAGATAGCATTTATGAACACTTTGGGGCCATCGGGATTAAGATCAATTCAGACGGAAAAAGTGAAACAAAAGATAAAGATGGTGAAACCGAAGAGGAAGAACAAGAGACTGATGTGGATCTTTCTGTCCCCGATGGTGTAGCTATTGATGATCCTGTCCGTATGTACCTAAAAGAGATCGGCCGCATCCCTTTGCTGACAGCTGAAGAAGAAGTAGAACTGGCGAAAAGGATAGAGGCAGGGGATGAGGAGGCAAGGCGCCGGCTTGCTGAAGCTAATCTGAGGCTTGTTGTGAGTATTGCCAAGCGTTATGTAGGAAGAGGTATGCTTTTTCTGGATCTAATTCAGGAGGGGAACCTCGGGCTGATCAAAGCGGTAGAGAAATTTGACTACCGCAAGGGTTATAAGTTCAGCACATATGCAACATGGTGGATTAGGCAGGCGATTACCCGTGCTATTGCAGATCAAGCCCGTACTATTCGCATCCCGGTACATATGGTGGAGACCATTAACAAACTGGTCAGGATAAGCAGGCAGCTGCTGCAAGAGCTGGGTAGGGACCCTACTCCGGAGGAAATTGCCGAGGAGATGGATATTCCCCCAGAGCGTGTACGGGAAATCATGAAAATTGCCCAGGAGCCTGTATCCCTGGAGACACCAATCGGTGAGGAAGAGGACAGCCACCTGGGGGATTTCATAGAGGATGAGGATGCCCTGGCACCAGCTGAGGCGGCATCATATATCCTGCTCAGAGAACAGCTTGAAGAGGTGCTGGAAACCCTTACTCCCAGAGAAAGAGATGTGCTTCGCTTGCGGTTCGGGCTTGTGGATGGGAGAGGGCGAACCTTAGAAGAGGTTGGAAAGAAGTTCAATGTAACCAGAGAACGCATCAGACAGATTGAGGCAAAGGCCTTACGCAAGCTGCGTCATCCTACTCGAAGTAAAAAGCTAAAAGATTACCTAGAGTAAAAAACCGCCCCACCTATACAAATTGGAGGGGCTTTCTTTTTGGTCATTTAGCTAGAAACTCCAGAAAAACCGAGTCTGGGGTAACCATCTTCTTTGGCTATATATTATTTGGTTTAGTGATTGCAGCCCGAGTGCTTGCAGTTCATATCTTTTATTTTTTCTCTTTAACATATTGCCCAAACAACATTATTAAAGTAATATAGTAGTATCAAACGATTTTCGAACAGGGGTGCCGTAAGGCTGAGAGGCATATAATGCCAACCCTTTGAACCTGATCTGGGTAATACCAGCGGAGGGAGTGATCTATATGATTATTTTCAGGCACTCCAGTTTCGGTGGGGTGCCTGTTTTTATTGGGGTATGACTGTTCATCTGGGCACTACAATTGTTGCTTTGAGCAAAAAGAAATGGAGTGAGAAAAATGCTTTGCAATGTCAGTTTGCAGGTTTTACCAAGTGTTCCTGAGGAGCGCCTTTACCAGGTGGTAGACCAAGTCATTGAGCTGATTCAGGAATCGGGTGTGAAGTATGTTGTCGGCCCTATGGAAACCACTATGGAGGGAGAACTCCATCAGCTATTAGGGATCGTGGAAAAGGCCCAGGAAGTATGTTTTAAAAATGGGGCGGCACGAGTTGTTTCTATAGTTAAGATTGACTGTAAGGCCAATGGAGTGACCATTGATGAAAAAATCCAGAAGTATCGCTGACAGTGTGGCACCTCTGCTTTTCATAGCTTTGCTTTTAGTACTCTGGGAGCTAATTGTCAGGTGGGGAAAGGTGCCTGAATGGATTTTGCCGGGCCCTTTACAGATTTTAAAGACATTCGGAGAAACCCTGCCCATGATGCTGAAACACGCTAGAGTTACCATGCTAGAGTGCCTGGTGGGTTTTGCGGCTGCCATTATCCTGGCTTTTATCATTGCTCTACTGATGGATGCACTGCCTCTGGTGAGGAAAGCTTTGTACCCCCTATTGATTACCTCCCAGACCGTACCCATTGTCTCTGTTGCGCCATTGTTTATCATTTGGTTTGGTTATGGGATATTACCAAAAATCCTGGTGGTGGTTTTGGTCTGTTTCTTTCCAGTGGCAATCAGCCTTTTAGGGGGATTGGCAGCTGTGGATAATGATTATTTGGAGCTTTTCAGGTCAATGGGGGCATCCAAAATGGCTATCTTTCGGATGGTGAAACTCCCTCTTGCCCTTCCCTCATTTTTTTCAGGTCTCAAGATTTCTGCTACCTATGGTGTAATGGGGGCGGTAATTGGAGAATGGCTTGGGGCTAAAGAGGGGCTCGGCAACTACCTGACACTTTCCCAGCGTTCCTTTATGGTAGATCGGGTTTTTGCCGCCATTCTGGCGATCACTATTTTAAGCCTGATGCTTTTTGCTGTGGTTGTTAGTGTGGAAAGGCTGATCATTCCCTGGCACAGGCTGAATGAGTAGTCAGGAACAAAGTTTGTATAAAGAGCAAGGTAAGGTATACCGGTTGTGTTTTTATTGTGGGTTTTGAAACATCCCAAGATATTATCAAACACTTAGAATCCTGAAAGGTGGTTTTAACGTGAAAAAAAGATTTATTGCTATAGCTGTTTGTGTTCTTTCCCTTTCCATGTTGTTTCTGGGGGGCTGTGGGGAGCCTCAGGAGAGTGCGGACCAATTAGAAAAAGTGACAGTGATTCTGGATTGGACGCCGAACACCAACCATACCGGTGTCTATGTTGCACAAAAATTAGGTTATTACAAAGAAGAGGGGCTTGATGTGGAGATTACCCAGCCAGGTGAGGGTGGTGTAGCCCAACTGGTCGCAGCTGACCAAGGGGATTTCGGTTTCAGCTACCAGGAGGAGATGACCATTGCCAGGACCAAGGGGCTCCCGGTAAAAGCGATAGCAGGGGTAATCCAGCACAATACTTCTGGCTTTGCCTCTCCAGTGGAGAAGGGAATCAAAACACCTGCAGATTTTGAAGGGAAGAGGTATGGAGGCTGGGGTTCACCGGCAGAGGAAGCGATGCTGAAGGCATTGATGCAGCAGGCTGGAGCCGACTTTGACAAAGTAGAGATGATCAATATCGGTGCTGCAGACTTTTTCTCCAGCATCAAAAAGGATGTGGATTTCGCCTGGATTTACTGGGGGTGGACAGGGATCGAATCAGAAATTAGGGGAGTTCCTTTAAACTTTATCAAGCTGCGCGATTATCATGATGCACTGGACTTCTACTCCCCGGTGCTGATTACCAGTGAAAAAATGATCAAAGATAAGCCAAGCCTGGTGAAAAAGTTCATGAAGGCCACTGCCAGAGGATACAAGTACTGCATCGACAATCCAGAAAAGGCTGGGGAAATTCTCTTGGAAAGTGTACCAGAACTGAATAAAGAACTGGTGATTAAGAGTCAGCAGTACCTGGCCAAGGAGTACCAAAGTGATGCGAAAAGATGGGGTGAGATGTCTCTGGAGCGGTGGAGGAAGTATGCAGACTGGATGCACTCCCAAAAGCTGATTGAAAAGCCCTTAGATGCTGAAAACGCTTTTACAAATGAATTTTTACCGGAGGAGTAAGAATTGCCAGAGATAGTTGTGGAAGGGATTAGTAAAACATTAGGCGGGCTGCTGACCCTGGGTGAAATCAACATTACAGCTGTTGATCAGGAGTTTATTGGGATCTTGGGGCCGAGTGGCTGCGGAAAAAGCACCCTGTTTAACATCATTTCCGGGCTGATGCTGCCAGATGCTGGGAGAGTGATCATTGACGGTAAAGACTTTACAGGAATCACCGGAAGGGTGAGCTACATGCAGCAGAAGGATCTGCTCCTGCCCTCCTGCAGCATTCTGGATAACACAAGCATCCCCTTGGTTTTAAAGGGAGTGCCAAAGCGCAAGGCCCGGGAGGTGGCAGCAAAGCATTTCAAGCAGTTTGGGTTGTCGGGTTTTGAGCATCACTATCCCTCCCAGCTCTCCGGGGGGATGA
>JBASML010000410.1:0-2152 GCA_049656845.1 Syntrophaceticus sp. | reverse complement strand
TCACGACCCGTTTCAGAAATTGGAGATTAATTCTGCAGTGTTCGGGAAAAATGATCAATTGAAAAGGAAAAACAATTCTCTTGTATTATGTCCAATGTCAAATAGTTTATTGCATGCAGGCAAATGTACTAGATAAGGAGATTTGCGGATGCCGAGAGCACTGGTACTGGGAAACGGGAATATGTTGATCAACTTTGACAGGCAATTAAATATGCGGGATCTTTACTATCCTGTTGTGGGAATGGACAATCATATCGGAGGGCAGCGCTGCTGTACTGGTTTTTGGGAGGGAGGCCATTTTTCCTGGCTGTGGGAAGATGGCTGGCAAAAAATGATAAGCTATCAGGAGAACAGCCTGGTTACCTCTGTTCAGGCAATAAATGGTAAAATGGGATTAGATGTGCAGATCAATGATGGTGTGCACCCATATTTCAATATTTTTATTAGAAAAATGGCGATAAAAAATTTAAGAAATTGGCCACGCAGGATGAGGGTATTTTTCAACCACGATTTTTCTATAAGTGGAACTAACATCGGTGATACCGCCCTTTTTGATCCTGTCTCCCAGGGGCTCTGCCACTACAAGCGCCATATCTATCTGCTGGCCAATGGACTAGCTCAGGGAAGAGGGATCTTCCAATATGCAACGGGCCGCAAGCGTTTTCTGGGGGCAGAAGGAACCTGGAGGGATGCTGAAGATGGTTGGTTAGGGGGAAACCCCATTGACCATGGATCTGTTGACAGCACCATTAGTTTTGAAATAAGCCTGGAGGCACTGAAGGAGGAAAACCTTTGGTACTGGATAGCCTTAGGGGATCGAATTGAGGCTGTCCGGGAATTGGATAATTTTGTACATGATCGAGGGCCCGGCTATCTCCTTCAGGAAACCAGGGATTACTGTCGCAACTGGGTAAACAGGCATAACTGGAATTTTGGTGACCTCTCTGAAAAGGTGAGCAAACTCTTTAAGCAGAGTCTGCTTATTGTACGCACTCATTGCGCTAACAATGGTGCCATCTTAGCAGCAACTGACAGCGATATCCTGGCTACTGCACGGGACACCTATAATTATATATGGCCGCGGGATGCTGCACTTGTTGCTGTTGCACTGGACCGAGTAGGTTTTCCCGAGATTCCTGTTCGCTTTTTTCGGATGTCCACCAAAATGATCACTGATGGTGGTTATAATCTGCAGAGGTATAATCCCGATGGTACTCCTGGATCCAGTTGGTATCCCTTGATCAGGGATGGCAGAGAACAGCTCCCTATTCAGGAGGATGAAACAGCATTGGTAAGTTGTGCTCTCTGGCATCACTACCGGCAGTGCTATGATTTCGAAGAAATGGCACCTTTTTACTGGAATCTTGCCAAAAAAATAGGCGACTTTCTGTTTCAGTTCCGTGATCCCCAAACCGGCCTTCCTCTGTCTAGCTATGATCTCTGGGAGGAGAGGTGGGGTGTCTTTAGTTTTACTGCGGCCTCTGTTTATGCGGGATTAGTGGCTGCTGCCGATTTAGGGGATCTCTTCGGCGATACAAAGAGTGCGGAGCTTTACCACCAGGGTGCTGAAGAGGTGCGAGAAGGTATGGTACGCTATCTTTATAATGAAGAATTGGGGCGTTTCCTGCGGGGGCTCTACTACCGCCAGAGGGAAGGAAAAGTGGAGCTGATCCCTGACTTTACCCTTGATTCCAGCCTCTACGGGCTTTTCGGCTTTGGTGTTTTCGCGGCTGATGACCCCCGGGTGGAGAGGACAATGAAAGCGGTTGAGGAGGGATTGAGGGTCAACACCTGGGTTGGTGGACTGGCTCGCTATACGGCTGACTGGTACTACCGGATGAGTGATGACATTGAAAATGTTCCCGGCAGCCCCTGGATAATAACGACCCTCTGGCTGGCTGAGTGGTATGCCGCCAAGGCAAAAACCAAAGAAGAATTGGCCCAGGCCAGGTCCATCCTGGAATGGGCGGCAGATCGCGCTATGGAAAGTGGAGTTTTAGCAGAGCAGTTCCATCCCTATACAGGAGAACCCTTATCTGTTGCTCCCCTCACCTGGTCACACAGTACCTTTATTTTGGCTGTAGCCAACTACATGGATAAGTGGCAGGCACTCTAAGGGTGTGGTGACAGAGGGACGGGGGTCATGTCATCC
>JBASML010000409.1:0-12461 GCA_049656845.1 Syntrophaceticus sp. | reverse complement strand
GTGGTAGGGCGCTCCAGGCAGCCCAGAATGCTCAAAAAAGTGGATTTACCGCTACCTGAGGGGCCCATGATGGCCACAAAATCTCCCTCCGGGATCTCCAGAGTAACACCCCGCAGTGCTTCCACTGCAGCATCTCCATGTCCGAACACCTTCGTCAGCCCAATAACCCTGATCACTTGGCTCCACCGCCAGTTGTACGCACCTTTTGCCCATCCTTAATCGCGTCCGGCTCCAATATCACCTTGTTCTTCTCCTTGATTCCCTGCACGATCTCGGTATAAAGCTCATTGCTGTGGCCGGTTTGAACTGTATATTTCTTTGCTGTACCATTCTCTACCACAAAAACAGCCTTGGTCTTACCCTCTCCAATTATCGCTTCATTGGGAATTAAGAGGGACTGGCGCGGTTTGACTCGATAGATCACCACATCCACAGTTGCACCAGGCTTGAGGTCCATTTCTCCCTTTTCTATAGTTATGTAAACCTTAATAAATGTCTCATTTTGTCCCATCTCGGGGCTGCTCACCACTGGAGCAATCCTGGCAACTTCTCCTTTTATAACTTGATCCGGGGCACCTGCCCAGCGCACCTCTACCTCCTGCCCTACTACAACACCATTGATGTCTTGTTCGCTCAGTTTGGCAACCACCTGCAGATTATCGGGGTCACCCACTGTAATCAAAGGAACACCAGGTTGGACATAGCTGCCGCTTTTTGCTGCAACTTGAAGCACAACACCATCGATAGGGGCTTGAAGTTTTCCCTTTTCAACAGCAGAACGGGCGGCATCAACTGCAGATCTTGCCTGGTTCACCTGAAGTTGAAGAGCAGCAGGGTCCTGCATTTGCAAAGCACCCATAGAGCCACTGGCTGCCTGCTGTGCTTGCTGTGCCGCAGCAAGCTTCTGCTGTGCAGTTTCGAGCTGTTCTGGTGTTGCTTTACCTTCTTTGGCCAAAGCAGTGGTCTTTTCCAGGTGTGCGTAGGCATCTGCCACATTTTTTTCTGCGGTTGCAACAGCAGCAGTGGTTTCCTGGCTGGACTTTCGTGCATTAGCCAGATTCGCTTCAGCCGCCTTCAAAGTATCCTCTGCCTCTTGCAGCTGCTGTTGTTGCTCTGATACATCAAGCTCCGCCAGAACTTGTCCTTTGCTGACACGATCACCCTCTTGCACTTTCAGTGTCAACTTAGTAGGCATCGAAGCAGCTAATTCAGCAGAATTTACCACCTCTACTCTCCCAGTGGCCAATACTTTATCCTCATACTCCATGGTCCTGGCTTCAGCAGTTTTAACTTCTACTGATGAATCGCTGTTGCTTTTAATCACCGCGCCGATAACCACTGCAACGATCAAGATAAGTCCTAGAGCTATTGCTATTTTCTTCTTCAAATAGATCCCCCTTCCAAATGAACTCCTTAAAATGCCGATATTAGTTGGGTGGACGATAACTAAACGGCAGGCTAGTTGTCATCAGCCTGATAGATACTGCTGTTTTATGGCAATACCAGAAGAGGATGAAAAACAGAGCCGAAGTTCTGTTATTATACTTCCGGATGCCAATGCCATCTTTTTTCCGACATCCGACTTCCGGCATCAGGTTTCTGTTCTTTTATGCAGGCACATTAAGAAGGCCAACAGCACCGGTAATCAACGCAAAAACCAGCCAGAGGGCAAAAAGATAGACAAGTACCCCAGTCGAACGCTTCACCTTCATAACTGCAGCAGCCCCAATTCCCCAGAGGATCAAACTCCACCAGGTAAAGGGATTACAGGCAAGGAGAAAGTGATACAAAAAACCTGATTCAGCCGAAGAAAACACAGCCAAGCTGAGACTTACGTTTTTGATATTCTCTACAGCTGTGCACATAATCAAAATGCTGCTGATAATTCCGCCTATGATAGCAGGAACATATCCGTAAACTGCAACAGCAAACATTTTCCTAAATGGTGCTTCCTGGGCAGTGATGGCAGCAAAAAGCTTTAATATTAGGGCTATGCCCAACCACGTTACCCAGGGCATAACGAGTGCAGCAATTACAGTAGTAGTTGTTACGTATCCCGGACTCATAGTCCTGGTAAGCATCTCCACCTGCTCTGCAGGCATAGTTTCTATCATTTTTTCCAGCATCAGCTGTGAGTACTCCTGGATCTTGGGTAGAGTAATTATACTAATAATTAGATTGATAACGGTAAGGGTAATCGCAGCCGGCCAGAAACCAGGCCTTTCCGCAATCTCTTTAAAAGCAGCCCCAGGACTCGTTAAAACCTCAACCAATAACGCCACCCAACTCTTCCTTTGCGTTTCTTCCATTATAACTCCTCCCATTGGATTTTTTATAGTTATGGCCCTTCATCAATCACCCCGCTCACTCACCCTCTCCGGTTTCCCATTGTTCATTAAGAGTTATTCTCTATCACCCTCTTTTTACCTTTATCCGTCATAAAATGAAATAATGGTTTTAAAACACCTACCTGGGTGATAATATCATCCACAATACTTAGAGAACCACAACCGTCATAGCAATAAGAACAACCACACGTAATTTCAGCAGAAGGAGTTGTTGTGCTCTGCCGGGATTGTCCAAACTGCAGCAGAGCACACATCTATTTGTTTGAATTTTTGCCTTCCCGGCCTTCCTGAGGATGCTCGGTTCCCGGCCAACGCCCGGCCCGTACTGCGGCCTCCCTTAGGAGAAATTCAATCTGACCGTTTACACTGCGGAGTTCATCGGCAGCCCAGCGCTCCAGCACTTCATAGAGTTGAGAATTAATACGAAGAGGAAATGCCTTTCTTTTGGACACAAATAAGTCTCCTGTCTAGTATAGGCTTCCTGTATTGATAATGGGCTGAGCTCCGCGGTCAGAGATAATCGCCACCATGATGTTATTGATCATGGCTACTTTGCGCTCTTCGTCTAACTCAACAATACCATCCTGCTGAAGCTGTTCGATGGCCATCTGGGACATCCCCACAGCACCCTCCACAATCTTCTGGCGTGCAGCTAGAATTGCGGTGGCTTGCTGGCGCTGCAGCATAGCACTGGCAATCTCTGTAGCATAAGCCAGATGGGTCAGTCGGGCCTCCATTACCTCTACCCCCGCCACAGCCAGGCGATCCTGCAGTTCATGACAGAGCTCATCTGCAACTTCCTTGCTGTTGCCGCGTAAAGAATACCCCTCTTCATCAAAGGTATCATAGGGATACCCAGTTGCCACATGCCGCAAGGCAGTTTCACTCTGGATCTCCACAAACTCCTCATAGTCATCAACATCAAAAACAGCCTTTGCCGAATCCACAACCCTGAAGACGACCACGGTAGCGATCTCAATGGGGTTGCCGTCGATATCGTTGACCTTCAGTGTTTTGCTGTTAAAGTTGCGTACCCGAAGAGAGATTTTGCGGTCAATAGAGAGGGGCACAATATACCAGAGACCACTTTCTCGTACTGAACCGATGTAGTTACCGAAAAAAATCACCGCCCTGGCTTCATTGGGCTGTACAACCCTGATACCTGAGGCAAGAATAGCGGTAATTGTGGAAAGAATAACTCCCAGCACAATTTGTTCCAGCACAAAGGAATAAATACAAACACCGATCAAAACGAAAACAACCAGAATTCCTATAAAACCATTGATCTTCCACGCCTTTTTTTCTACCATGGCAGCTGCCCCTTTCATTTCATTTTGGTATTATAATGATATCACTTATAGATAATAATGTCAATACTAAATTAAATCAACTGGATTAGTACGATGACGGTTAGAAATACGCCAAAAACAACAGAAACAATAACTATGTTTCTTTTAGCCGTTTCGGAAACTTGCTTATCATCTTCAGCCCTAATTATTATGATTAGATTAAACACCGACAATACTACAATAGCATATATGATATAGCGCACGTCTTCGTAGTTCACATATCCCAAAATGTTCGTTACAAGTAATATCGCGAAAGTTAACAACAGTAATAACTGGATTATCAAGCAAGGTTTCTTCATGATGTTCTTGTCACATCCTTATCTTGCAGCCAAATCTACACTGTCTCTTTATTATTTAATTCTACAAAACTGTTCCATAACCCTGCCACAATATAACAAAATATCCATTAATGGCTACTACTCACCATCCGCGAGATAAGCTAAATCTTTCATTTCCCGCAACCATGCTATCACAGTCTTACAGTAGACATTACTATATCTAGTATCTATTAACAATAGGATGTGCGCAACACGTCGAAATCGCGTCATGAACCGTAGTTTTTCGTGTCTTAACCGTCGATTTTTGTGCATAAAAAAATCAGCCCTCCGCTACGGTTGGCAGCTGGGCGCACGGCGGATGCGTGTCCCTTGATGATGGGAAAAAGCCGTTTAGGTGCGCAACTCCCACTAGCAGTAAGCCGGCAACGACACCGATAATGATTTTATAGATTGACTTCATGATAACTCTCCTCGGTTAGCGGGATCGCTGGTCGACGGGTGGTGTGGCTGAGCTCTTGGAACCGACCTTATGCCGGACGCCAGACTGTGTGAAAAAACACGTTGCCATCTCCTAAATAAGTAGTTTATAATGCTAAACTGGGAATTTGAAAGATAAATTTTAGGAGAATAACTCCAATCAGAGAGAAAAAAAGAAGGCTCCCGCTTAGGCGGGGGCTAATCTTTTTACCATTTTTTCAACTCCCAGGATATTTATCGCTCTTCGAAGGTTATAGGCAAGAAAGCTCAACGCCGATTCTATATTTACCGACAGTAATCCCCTAGTCAGAAAGTAGCTGTAACCCCATATCCCTTTTATGGTGCCATAGGGGTGCTCTACGATCATCTGCCTCTGGGCGTACAGTTCTTTATTTTCTCGTGTTCTTTTGTCCACTTCATTAAGAAGTGCCTGATCAAGATTTCGCAATATGGTTCTTCCCTTCTCGGAACTGGTACACCGTTCCTTGAACTCACAGGTTTTGCAAACACAAAAGTTTTTGTATTCCTGATACTCAACATTGTTTACTTTCCTAATCCGGCTGGGATATAGTGTCCGGCCAGCAGGACATGCGAATAAGTCCCATTTCTTACACAGCAGGTTGAATTGTTTGAAAACATTTTTGATCGCCTTCTTGTTGTCTTTACGAAAATCAGCTATGGTTTTGAAGTCTGGTTTAAGCTTACGAAGCAACCACATCAGCTCAAGGTTTCTTCCTGCTTCGGTTTCTAATTTTCTTGATGAACGGATTCTGTTTAAATATCCATAGATATAAAGTTTTAAAAGATCCCGAGGATCGTAGGATGGTCTGCCGTAACAATTGGAAACGTATCTTTTAAAGCCCAACTCTTTCATGTCTAGTGAGTCTACAAAGGCCTTAATGACTCGGACTGGATTGTCGGAACTAATATAGTCATCCACTTTCTCTGGAAATAGGGTGATTTGGTCAACGTTTTCACCTTTTATGTAAGCCATTTTCTCTCCACCTCTCTATTACTTTATATTTCTACATTTATCACCCTAAATCCTTCTTTTTTCACTCTATTTATCTCTCGATATCCATTTTTTATGGTGAGTTTTCACACAGTCTGGCGGTGCTCCGGCGTGGAATTCCTAAGTTGGTCTACTTGGATAACGGAAAGGTTTACCGCTCCAAATTGGTTCATACCGCTTGTGCGAGTATGGGAACTACTGTCTCCCATACTGAACCTTATGATGCCGCCAGTAAGGGAAAAATTGAAAGATTCTTCCGGACGGTAAGAGACAGATTTCTGCCTCTGTTGGATTATCCGGTCAGCTCTCTTTCTGTACTTAACCGGTCTTTCTGGAGGTGGCTGGAGGAGGACTACCACCGACGTGTTCACTCATCCCTTAGCATGTCGCCGCTGGATGTCAATGGTCATTTGAAAACCCGCATTTTCGGTCAGGAAAAATCCACACTTTTGGCCATTAAAAACCCGCACTTATAGCTACAAAAGATTTAATCGCAAGTTTTTTCTGGCGAATAGGAATTATCTGCTCCCTGGTTATCCTTATCTGTCTTCGATGGTATCAACCGGTTTCTCATTCGATAGCTATCCCCCCTGAGGTTAAACACATGGGCATGGTGCAGTAAGCGGTCTAAGATTGCTGCTGCTGTGCTTATGTTAGTGAAAATGGTTCCCCATTCTGCAAAATCAAGGTTGCTGGTAATGATCAGTGAGCGTTTTTCATAAGCCCGTGTTATCAATTGAAATATGTGATCAGATGCAGTTTCATCCATTGATAGGTACCCTAGTTCATCCAAAATAATGAGGTCATTTTTAAGAATACTGCTAATTTTTTTGTTAAGGCTGTTATCAGCCAGGGCGGCATAAAGATCTGTTACTAACTCGGTGAATGTATAAAATCGTACCTGGTAGCCGGCATTTACTGCATCCACCCCAAGAGCTACTGACAAGTGACTTTTTCCAACTCCTGGTGGTCCAAGAAAAATGACATTTCCCTGGCTTCTATAAAGTCAAGACCTGCCAGATCCCGTATGCTTTGTTGGCTGATGGAGTTCTGGAAGGAAAAATCAAAGCCTTCCAGTGTTTTTAACTGCGGGAAACGTGCCTTTTTGAAACGATTTTTCCGCTGATTTTCATCCCGGGACTGTACTTCTATGTCAATCAGATATGCTAAGAAATCGATATAACCTGGTTCTTCATCCATAGCCAGTTCATTGGCTTCGTCAATAATATTTCTGATATGGGGTAGTTTTAGTCGTTTCAATCCCCGTTCAAGGGTTTCTTTATCAGCTACAGGTATCTGCCGGATCGTGAGGTAACACCTCCGTAATATATAGTGCCCCCCTACACCACTTATGCCCTTCCTTGTGTCTCCACTTGTCCGGGTTTACTCGCCATTCTGAGATGGTGCAGGGCTTCCCCAGTTAAGTCTGCTTGCCTGAACTCGAAGCCATCCGTCCTAACTCACCAGGTTATCCAGCCTTCGGGCTTTCCCATATCATGCAAGGTTGCCCACCTGATAAGCCAACATCGGTTTGCTTTCGCTATGTTCCGAGTTCCCCCTTCGGCTTCCTTCAGACCCCACTGTTGCCAGTGACGCCCTTGCCTACGGGTTTCCTTCCCGCTGGTTAGGCGACATGGGTTTCTTTCAACCCACCGGCTCAGCAAACATGCTGGGCAAACAAACAGTCAATTTGCTAATGTGCAAATTGTTCGGAAATCGTTTCTGCTATTTTTGCAGATTGCAAGCTAAATTCGGGGTTTTTATTCTGCAAAGGTCAGGGACAAAGAATGTGCTAACTTACATAATAGCTGAGCAATCAGTCAATGGTTACTACCCACCTTTTTCCTTTGCAATGCTGCTGTCTGTTCAAAACGCCTTTTCTCCTAATCCTCATTGAAAGTGCTGTTTTCGTTTTGAATTCCGGCAGTAGCCTTGTAGCCCATAGGTTTTTTTGCCATTACCCCGATGGCTTATATTATTGTTGTCTTTTTCGCATTTTTTTGCTCTTCATTGCTTTCAGACTTATTCCTTTCAATTTATTATGTTTAGAGTGTTTGGCTATAAGGAATAACAAATACTGCTTCTATAAAGGCTGCTATTATAAGCATTACTAGCAAAATGACAATTAAATAACCAGTATATTTAATTTCATTCATGTTTATAATACTCGATCTTCTTCCGCCAAAATATGTAAATAGATTAACCGGAACTTTAAACCCAATGGCTCCAGAGATAATAATTGCAGGTAATTCTAAAATACCATGAGGTAAAGTCAATAATATAAGCTCTCTAATAGGAGCCCCATTACTCAAAGCAAGAGAAATAGATGCACCAAATGTATATCCGGTGAACAGGAGATTGATAAATGTAGTTAGCCCCAAAACAAAGTTCCCGGTTATTAGTATAAAAGATGCAAATAAATTATTCGTTAAAATCCGGATAAAAATATTATCAATAGCAACAAAATTGGAAACAGGCATCATTGTTCCCATAGCAAATTCTTTAGCTGCAAACAAGTTATTTACAAACAACAATCCCGCAAAAAAGCTTACTAAGAAAAAACATATCGAAACAATAAACGGAATTATATAGCTGTTTTTTTTCATTTTTCTCCCTTATTGTAATGGCGCAATAATTTACGAAAATATTTTTATTATCACCATAATGGCTAACGGAGTGCTGATTACTAACAATGGCTTTTTTATATTATACATTTTAAATATGTTAAACCAAATATATCCACCCCATAGTATAAATATTACCTCACAAATAGTGAACCAATCGCTGAAAATTAGAGTTTGGGCGAGTAAATCTGGCATCAGCTTAAGAGAAACGGCCTCAAAGTTAACTTGGCTTATTAAATACATATTATAAATTGAAGAAATTAAGGCTCCTATCATAAATGGCATAAAGCCATACCCCATAAGCTCAAAGATCTTATTAAATTTAATATCTTTTGTGGTTTTCGATATTAAAATGTATGCTATTCCTGAAGATGCGAACCATACAGTTATATTTAACAACAAGGTCATAATAAAGAAGATAATAAAAAACACTAAGAGAATATTTCCTTCACTACCAAAGAACTTTATTATGTAAAACATTAAGTATAGAAGTGATAAATTCTGTAATAAAGTTTTTGATACGATAATTACTAATGGTTTTGTTATACTGAACGTTGTATTTAGTTTCTCCTCCAAAAAAGGTACCGGCTTAAAAATTAAAGAGATCAATTAATGCTCCTCCAATACTAAAACATTTAGGCAGAACTAATCTATAAAAGATGGAAAAGAGGACACAAAAATAAAATTATGTGCCCTCCTTCTAAATTAAATCAACTGAATTATTACGATGACAGTTAAAAATACGCCAAAAACAACAGAAACAATAACTATGTTTCTTTTAGCCGTTTCGGAAACTTGCTTATCATCTTCAGCTCTTACATTTATAATTAGATTAATCACTGATAGTACTACAATAGCATATAAGATATATCGCACGTTATCATAGTTCGCATATCCCAAGATGTTCGTTACAAGTATAATAGCAAAAAGAAACAATAGAAAAAACTGGATTATTAAGCAAGTTTTCCTTTTCCTCATGTTCTTGCCCCCTTTATAGGAATAATATCAAAGCCGGACCTGCTAGAGTTGCAACAACTGCTGCCGTTGCAACTGCTGCCCAATAGCCGGCTATCCCTAATACTGCACCAACAACATCTCCTTGACTTGCAGCCCAAGCTGCACTGCTAGTACTAAGACCCAAGCCTACATCAGTGGTAATAAGCATTGGGATAAAAGATATTGCCACCATGAGCAGTATCGCCCCAATTGTGAGAGAAACAACGACTTTCTTTTCATTCAATGCGATTTCCATAATAAACCCTCCTCTTTTTGTTTTTGAAATTTTTTGAAATCACTTTAAATAATCTTAATCTCATTCTCACCCCCATCTTGCGTACATTTATGCATCGAAGGCACTTAAACTGCATGCCACGCTGCATACTTATCACTTACAGTATTATATTACTATATCTAGTATCTATTAACAATAGGATGTGCGCAACACGTCGAAATCGCGTCATGAACCGTAGTTTTTCGTGTCTTACCCGTCGATTTTTGTGCATAAAGGGATCCTCCCCTAAAATACCCAGCAGCACCCCCTGCCATTCAAAACCTGTTCCTTCTAAATAAACCATAAAAATACCTTACAAAATACAAGTGTCCAGTGCCAGAGTTTTTTCGCTGTACGGCCTGCTACTGTTAATTCTTCTGCAACCTGGGTCAGGGATTGACCTTTTGTCTGCTAGCGCACCACCTCTTCTTGCACTTCCCAGGCAGTTTGCTTTCAGTTGTAACAGTAGTAGCAGGTTCAAAATAGCTCAAAAAGACAATTGCTAATGTCCTTTCTCAATAAAAAACCTCAGCTCATTCAACTCTCAATTTACCATTAAAACATACCCTCTCTAGGCCTATCAAAACTGATGTCCCCCAATGTAAACAGGCGGCTACCCTTATAAGCCACCTGTTTGCATTGCTACTTTTGTTGCTATCACTCTAGAGACTGGTATTTCTTTTCGCTTCCACATATCCCTGCGGCCCCCTTCTAGACAATCCAAATTTTCCGAAACACACAACTAAGCAGCAGGCAGGTCAGTGTTTATTGTCAATATTTCTTGTTGGAAATAAAGGATATTACTAGGAAATCACGAAATATATATAATATATATTATGACAATATTGTACCCAATGTTAGTTAATTCGTGCAAAAAAAAGGGGCTGTTATTGATTGATAAAATATCGATTTACTTGGTGCTGTTTCAGTATATTCCGGAAATCGCCATTTTGGTTTCTATAGGCCTGGTTTTGATTGGATTTAAACCAAAGCTGAAAGAAGTACTGCTTATTGCTTTGACTGGATCATTGCCATTCATTCTGATTCGCAGCCTACCGCTAATTCCGGGAACAAACGTTTTTATCCAGTTACCCATCTTGGTTGCCTTAACGACATGGATCTGTAGACTGCATTTTAAGTATGCTGCCCTGGCTTCACTACTGGGGGCAATTGTTATCGCTTTGGCAGAAAAGGTGTTCAGCTTTTTTACTTCCACATTTACCGGTATTTCGCTCCAGCAGGCCTTTCAAGATCTTTACCTGCGTTTGTTATTTCCTCTTCCGGAATATATTTTTTTAACAGCATTGCTTCTATTCTTTATACAACACCACATAGCACTTTTTGATATACAGGGATTAAAAGAACTGGAGCAACTGAAACATTATGAGCAAAGGGAATAATTTATTCGCCGCAATTATAGTATTAATCTCATCAGTGGCTCTGATTGCTCTTGGCTTTTACTTTCAAAGCATGATGGAAAATGTCCATCTGGTTTCTGCAAAACAGGTAGTTATTATTATCAACATTTTCACTGCTATCATCGTGCTGGGATCAATTATTTTAGTCAGGAAATTGTTTCTATTGGAAAGACAAGAAAAACTCATAGAGGTTCAGAAGTTTTATTTCGAACGTTTACAGGAAATGGCCACAGTGACAAGGGCTCAAAGGCATGATTTCATCAATCACCTGCAGGCTGTCTACGTCTTATTGAAAACCGATCAAAATGATGAGGCGCAGAGTTATATAGAAAACCTTTATCAAGATATAAGAATATCCGGCGAGATCATGCACTTGAGTATCCCTGAAGTGACGGCTTTATTGCTAGTAAAAATGGGTACCGCTTCTTTAAAAAACATCTCCTTTGCAGTAGAAGTTGAATCAAACCTGAAAGGGCTCCTGGTTAATGCTATTGAGTTGAACTCGATAATCGGAAACCTGGTGGATAATGACTTTGATGCCGCAGAAGCTTTTCCTGCAGATAAAAGAACCGTCAGATTGAGAATATTCGAGACCGGCAAACATTTTGTCTTTCAGACCATCAACCCGGGTTTTATAGAGAAAGAACTTAGGGCCAAGATATTTGAATCCGGTTTTTCTACTAAATCTGAGAAAAGGGGTATCGGCCTCAGCTCCGTTAAATCGGCGGTCGAAGCGAACGGAGGAAAAATCCTGGTAAGCAGCAACAAGGCCAGGGGGACAAAGTTCACTGTGATATTTCCCAAAAAACAAGAGGAGCGTAGATATATCTTTCACAGATTGGCTGCAAGCCCGCGGGGATAGACTTATCAGTGTCAAATGGTCAAATGATATCTTGAGCCCGAAGAACATAATGGTGGTGAGAAAAATGGTTTTAGAAGTGCTGATAGCCGACGACGATCCGGCTGCCGCGGCATACTTAAAAAATATTATAGAAGAGGTGCCAGAAGTCGAAGTGGTCTCCATCGCCGGGGATGGCAAAGAAACCATCAGGCAAGTGGAGATTTACCAACCTGATGTGCTGTTTTTAGATATCGATATGCCGGAAATGAACGGTTTGGATGTGGCAAGGGAATTGGCGAAATCACAGCCGAGACTCTACTTTGTTTTTGCCACCGCATTTCCCGATTATGCCCTGGACGCTTTTGAGTTCTATTCCTTTGATTACATCTTAAAGCCTTTTAATGAAGCAAGAATCAGAAGAACGACCCGTAGCTTGAGGGATAAGATATGCAATCCACAGAACCGGCGTGCCGATTTTATCTTAATCAAATCAGATAAACAAAAGCTGCTGATTCACCAGGAAGATATCCTCTACATTGAAAGCCGCCTGCGCAAAGTTTTCATTAAAACCAAGCAGGAAGAACACTTTGTACCAGGTAGATTATGTGATCTAGAGCAGCAGCTTGATCCCCGGGTTTTCTTCAGGTGTCATAAGGGATATATAGTTAATTTAAATGAGATCAGGAAAATCGTTCCTTCAGGTCAAACATATAACATTGTTATGAACTCTGGTGATAAAATCCTATTAAGCCGAAAGCAAGAGAAGGTTTTGCTCAAAAGATTCGGTACGATACTATAATGGCAACCCATGAAATATGAACGGTGAATATCAGAACCGCCACCC
>JBASML010000408.1:0-4887 GCA_049656845.1 Syntrophaceticus sp. | reverse complement strand
GGCCTCATCCCAGGTAGCAGGAACAAGTTTGCCATCTCTCCTGATCAGAGGAGTTGTCAGCCGCTTATCATTGTGGATGAAGTCACGGGTTCCGAACCGGCCTCTGATGCAAAGAGCGCGTCCATTGACTTCATTTTCGGGATTGGAGGTCACCCCCACGACCTCACCATCCTTGACGCGCAAATCAAAGGTACACCCTGTGGCACAGAAGGTGCAAGTGGTTTTTACCTTTTTTAAATTCCAACGACGACCCAGGTTGAGCATTTGTTTTTCGGACAGGGCGCCTACTGGGCAGAAAGCCACACAGTTGCCACAGTAAATGCACTCTGATTCGCTTAAAGGGGTATCGCCGAAAGGTGCCACCCTGGTATTGAAACCGCGGTAGGAAAAGTCAATGATGTTCTTTCCGGTGATCTCTGCACAGGCTCTGATACACCTGCCGCAGAGGATGCACTTGTTCATGTCACGGACAATAAAAGGGTTGTCTGTTTCCATTTCGTAATGATGTTTTTCACCATCGAAGGAGCTTTTGAAGACGCCATATTCATAGCAGTACTTGGCCAGCAAGCATTCCCCCAGCTTTTCACAGGTAAGGCAGTCCACAGGGTGGTTGGCAAGCAGCAGTTCCAAAATGGTTTTTCGCGCTTCGATGACCGCGGGTGTGTCTGTGCGCACCACCATGCCCTCGCTCACTTCTGTGACACATGATGCCGGGAGGTTCCGCATTCCTTCGATTTCCACTATACAGAGACGACAGGCGCCTACGGTACTTAGGTCCGGATCGTAACAGAGCCTTGGGATATGGATTCCTACCTGTTCTGCTGCCTCCAGGACCATGGTCCCTTTTGGAACCTGAACATCCTTCCCGTCAATGGTTAGTTTGACGAGTCCCACTTCCAGTCCCTCCTTTTTTTTGCAGAAGAAGAAATTCAATAGATGAAGTCTTCTAAAGCAGTTGAATAAAAAACCGGGGCACAGAAGATGCACCCCGGCTAACAACTCTCTGCCGTTATTTCCTTTCCGCACCGGGAGGCATGCCTGTTTCCAGGTACACCCTGTCGGTCCGACCGCCATAGCGTCTGCCACAGGACAGTGGACTCGGAAAAACGGTTGTATAGGGATAATTCGTCAATTATGGTGAAACTCCTGCCTTGTTCTGAAATAATTGCAGGGCCAGCCACGGGGACGGTGACTTTGGCAGGTCGTGATGCAGTGGTGACGGTTCCTGGCGCATTTTATTGTTCCCTATGGGAAGGAAGATAGGAGCGGGGGAGGTATTTAGCCTCTCCGGGGGAAACAATGGAGATGGTAACTCGAGCTTTAGCGCGGGTGGGGGAGTACGCTACAGAAGGGGAATAAGCATATTTTAAGCAGGGTTTTAACCGGTTATTCCAGAAATAATATTCATTGTAAGAAAACGCACAGTCAAGTTATTATACAGGAAATACTAACAATACCGTCAAAGAGGCACTATGTGTATAATCTTTTTTGTTGCGAGGTGAGACGCGAGAACAGTCCTTGTGTCTCACGTGGAGGAGGGAGATTTTTAAATGTTTGAACCGCGGTGGGTAATTCCAGGTGTTTTGGCCAGATCTGCCCGCCCTGGCAGGTCGCTTGGCCCTTATGCAGATGTACCCCGTGAGGATGTGGATAAGTGGCTTGCGGTGCTGCGGGAGATGGGGGTCAACTCTATTATTTGCCTGCTGGATGATAAGCACCTTTGTTTATACAGTGATATTCCAGAGGGGCTTGTGGAGTATTATCGCAAGGCAGGCTTTGCGGTGGCACATATTATGGTGCGCGACCCTGTTCTAGGAGGAAAAGTAACAGATGCTGCGCTAGAGAAAACATGGGAATCATTCCAAGAACTGCCCAAACCGGTGCTGGTACACTGCAGCGCCGGCAGGGATCGCACCGGCAAGGCAGTGGAGTATTTGTTGAAGAAACTGGAGCAGTGTCAGGGGTAACTAGGGAATAACTGAGACACTTTATTCCAGTTGGCCAGCTGCTACCAGGATCTTATATAATCAGCCCGCCGGTTCTGGTAGTCCAGGAAGTAGGTGTGTTTCCCGGCATCTACAACAAGCACCAGGGGTGTTTCCCACTGGGTTAGGGTCTGGTGTTTTTCTGCAGTCAGGGTTCTAACCTCATCCAAGATAGTACCCAGCATAGCAACCCCCAGCTGGAGTCTTCAGCCTATTTTCATTCTCCTTAATAGGTTTTTGTCTGTTTTCTGAAAATAGACGTTCAAGGAAACATATCGATTTAAAATTATTATTCTTTTATACTAAAAAGTGGGTAAACTATATCGCAGCGTACATAAGAAAGTGTACCCAATGTCCAGTCGGAAGTATGCAAATATCCATATTCACCTGTATCAAACTTAGCTGCATTATAGCTGTAGATGCCAAGTCTTGTAGAATCAATTACATCTTCTATTGGAACGCTGGTAAAAAGCTTCTCCATCCGCTGATAAGGTGTTTCCTGCAGTGTATGGCTTGAAACTGTATATATATACATATTTTTGCTTTCCATGGGGTGTAAATACACAGTGTTACCATCCAAACTGACCGAAACATCGCAATAATTGCTTCCTTGTGTTTGATGACAATTCAAAGGTTTCAAGTCTATACTGCGTATGATTTGAAGTGTATTGAGATCATATACAAATAATCCAAAATAACCGTGGAATATTACAATATCATCCGAAGCGTAGTCGAGTTCCGGCATACCGACACCGAGTTCTTGCTCTAGGGACAATTCTGGGGCAGTAGGCTCAAGTGTCATTTGTGGTGAAATTAAATTATTATCTTGTTGTGCGAAATCAGTGGTTCGTTCTGATTCATCTAATTCCTTAACTTTTGGATTTAACATTAGTCCAATTCCAACTGTTGTCACAATAATGATTGAAAAAGCAATTACCCAAAACTGTGGTTTTCTATAATTCAGCACGTTTTTAATCATCCCTTTTATATTTCAGACACCAGGAGCAAGGGAATAACTCAAACACACTCCTGTGTGTGCACTAAACAGTGTTTTCAACAGAAGCCACGATGATATCAACTACCTCCTCGATAATATCCCGGGGGGTTTTTTCAACAAAGGCAGCTTTTCTTGCCAATATATCCAGGGACTTAGCCTGCTCACACATAATCACACCAGTTGTTTTCGTTCTTTCATCCAGCGGAACATGAAGGGGGAAACCCCTGTCAGTGTTGGTAATAGGGCAGACAATGGCCATTTTTGTAAACTGGTTAAATATGTTGTTGCTTATTACAAAGGCAGGTCTTCTACCTTTTTGTTCATGTCCTATCTGGGGATCAAATTCAAGAAAAACGATGTCGCCTTGTTCAGGAGTATATGCCATTACAACACCTCTTTGCCCGAGGGTTCTCCGGTATCCCATTCACTACACTGATAGTCTCCTTTATATTCGGCTATTCGTTCTGCCAGCGTTTTATGCTTTTTGACTGGAATAATTAGCAAATTGCCATCTTGAACTTTTATTTGTACCTGATCATTTTCACAAAGGTTTGCCATTTCCAGAATGGCCTTTGGAATTCTTATCGCCTGGCTGTTTCCCCACTTTTGAATGGTGGTGTACATATGAATCACTCCTCGATTCAAGTATATACGGCGTATCTACATATGTCAATTGTTGTTGGGTTTTTGTTAGTGTCAAGACTAAGTGGGTATGCCCCTTAGTCTTGACACTAACATTTCCGCCATTTCCCTTGACGCTTCTTGTCATATTCCGTAAGATTAAAGGAAAGGTTTTAAGAAATAGTAAAAAGCTGAAAGCAGAGGAGAGTTTTATAAAATGTCACAGGATATCGGGATGATAACTGAACTGGGACAGGAAATTAGGGAATTGAAGAAAAAACGCGGGGCTGTAATTTTGGCGCACTTCTATCAGCGCCCGGAGATCAAAGAGATTGCTGATTTTGTTGGTGATTCCCTGCAGCTGGCTCAGCAGGCTGCCAGTGTTGATGCAGGGGTTATTGTTTTTTGTGGTGTCTATTTTATGGCGGAAAGCGCTAAAATCCTTTCACCTGATAAGACGGTTCTTCTCCCTGAGAAGAGTGCAGGGTGTTATCTTGCTGACAGAGCAACAGGTGAAGGGGTGCGTGCTCGGAAAAAGGAGATTCCAGACTGTGTCGTTGTTACATATGTGAACTCTTCGGCAGAGGTAAAAGCGGAAAGCGATATTGTTTGTACTTCTGCTAATGCAGTTAAAGTTGTCAATTCCCTGCCGCAGGACAAGCCGGTACTATTTATCCCGGACCGCAACCTGGGGCATTATATATCTAGGCAGACTGGGCGTGAGCTTTATTTATGGGATGGCTGCTGCAATGTGCACGATAATTTGACAGCAGAAGAGGTTAATGCTGTGAGAGATGCCCATCCAGGTGCACTGGTGATGGTTCACCCGGAGTGCCGGCCTGAGGTAATCGACATAGCTGATCATGTTTCCAGTACGGGGGGTATGCTGAAGTTTGCCAGGGAATCAGACAATATTTCTTTTATAATAGGGACAGAAGAGGGAATGATCTACTCGTTAAACCAGGCTTGTCCTGATAAGCTTTTTTATCCTGCTGCCCCACATATGATCTGTCCTGATATGAAACTGACGACACTGGAAAAGGTGAGGGTTGCTCTAGTAAAAATGGAACCCCAGATTCAGGTGGATCCAGCTGTGGTGGAAAAGGCGCAGCGGGCACTGTCGAGGATGCTGGAAATAGTGTAGGTTAAACGAGACAGGAGCGGATATTTACCGTTTAGTACTTGCACCTCGTGAATCTCTCTGTTATGCTTAATAACATAGCTTGTCAGAATATAAATAAAATAACAGTTTGGAAAGGGTGGTGAGGAAGATGTTGAAGGTCT
>JBASML010000407.1:0-1864 GCA_049656845.1 Syntrophaceticus sp. | reverse complement strand
GTGATACCCTCAGGGGTTTAACAGGGATCATGATGGACATGCATATGTGTCCCGACAAACTGCTGGCTGCAATGGATGTGCTTGTGGATCATAATATCTATTACGGCATGGCAACTGCTGGCGGTGACACCACTTTACCACTTTTCATGCCGCTGCATCGGGGCAGCTACCCCTTCCTTAATCCAAAACAGTGGGACAAGTTTTATTGGCCGTCCCTGAAAAAGGTCATTGAAGGGCTGTGGGCACAAGGGAAGAGGACACTCTTCTATGCGGAAGGCAACTGGACCCCATACCTGGAAAAGATTGCAGAACTCCCAGACAAGAGCATCGTTTTCCATGTAGATATGACCGATTTGAAAAAGGCAAAAAAGATTCTAGGAGGCAGATTCTGCATCAGCGGCAATGTTCCCAATACCATGCTTTCTTATGGAACGCCAGAGGAAGTGCGTGACTACTGCAAGAAACTCATCGATGAGGTGGCCTGGGACGGCGGCTTTATCATGGATGCCGCGGGGGTTGTCCAGTGGGATGCCAAGGAAGAGAACATCAGGGCTATGATTGAAACAACTCGTGAATACGGAGTTTATTAATACAAGGAGGATGGGATCAATGGCAACAACAAAGTGCGACTGCGGTGATAAAAAGCAGGGGCTGCCTCCGGGGGTTTGTTTTCCCTGGGAAGAAAAGGTGAAAGACATTGGGCCCATCGCCGGGGATGAGAGTATTATCAAAGGCGAATGGGATAAACTTGAGGCCTTTGCTTATGTTTATCTTTGGTGGTGGGTGCAGCGCTAAGTTTGTGAGTTCCGGAACCTTGAAAATAAAGGGAGGAGACAGTGATGGCCAATCGGATAGAGGAACTGAAAAATGCGCTTATTGAACTCGAAGCTGATAAGGTGATCAACATTGTAAAAGCCGGCCTCAATGAAGGGGTAGACCCCATGGACCTAGTAAAAGCCCTCCAGGATGGGATGGTAGAAATCGGGGAGCGTTTTGCTAGAGAGGAGTATTACCTGAGCGAATTGATCATGAGCGGCGAGATCATGAAAAATGCCATGGCTCTGATTGAACCGAAACTCGCCGGCGTAGACCAGGATTACAAGGGTAATATTGTAATTGGCACTGTACAGGGAGATATACACGACCTCGGCAAAAACATTGTGGTTATGCTCCTCAAAGGAGCGGGCTATAATGTGATCGACCTGGGTGTTGATGTGCCAGCTGAAAAGTTTATCGAGGCAGTAAAAGAGCACAAAGCCCCTTTGCTGGCCATGAGCGTCCTGCTGACCGGATGCCAGGAGCCCATGAAAGAAACCATTCAAGCCGTCAGAGATGCTGGGCTGGACGATGTTAAGATATTGATTGGCGGCAACTATGTGGACGAAAAAGTGAAAGAGTACTGTGGAGCGGACTATTTCGGGTCCTCCGCAGATGAAGGGGTTAAAGTGGCCAATCAGGTTTTCGGTGTATAATGCGGCCAGGATTGTGATAGCGTAATTTCCAGAGAACCCGGGCATTTACCGGGTTCTCTGGCATAAGAGGATAAGTTTTAGAAAACCTTTATATATAGAAACTATAGGGCACGAGTTGATGATTTTCCGGCAGCCCTGAAATTACTCATAACCTTTATATATAGAGCCGGACTAAATGGTGACAGTTGCCGCCCTGAAACCCCCTTTTTTTGAGGATTGACGAAATAGGCATCACAGTGTAACCTAAAATAGAGTCTATAATGGATGTGATAATTTTGCAGCCTTTATATTATCGTATTGCTGAAGATATGATCGAGCGTATCAAAAGTGGTCATTTTAAACCCGGAGATATGCTCCCCTCCGAAACCCAGCTCTGCGCCGAATACAACACC
>JBASML010000406.1:0-24120 GCA_049656845.1 Syntrophaceticus sp. | reverse complement strand
GTAGTCATGTATGGTGCGTTTGCTGTCCCCAATATATCTTTCGGGGATAAGATCATCTGAATTCGAGGTACCTCTAAGGTATTCCGGGAAGATCCCTGTGATAAACAGGCAAATATCTGCTAGCCTTTTATAAAATTCATAGCGGTAAGGGAGTTCCACTAATCCAGCTAGCTCCAGCACATCGTCGAAGTTAAGCTCACTGAAGTGACGCTGGTAGGTAAGTCCCCGGGAGCGATAAACGACTGTGGTGCTGTCAACCCTAGTAAATGATGCCAGCATCCTGGCTAAATAAGCGCGCACATCTTTGTTTTGAAGCAGTACTACAGCTTCATTAGCATCGAATACCGGGACGCGCTCACACCGGCCGATTATTTCCATAGTATAGCTCTTTTTTTCTAGCTGCCTTTTAGTTTGCAAGATGAGGATACTGAACAACAGAAATGGGGATATTTTTAAAAAGATATCCTTTTCCTCCTGGACTCGCCAATAAAGTTTCTCATCATCCAGCATGATTTCTACCAGATCTGGCTTATCCTTCAGTAAATCACAAATATAATCGTGGTCTTGTCTTTTATCCACGATAGTTCTTACAATAAAAGAAAGATCAGCCTCTGATAGATCTTGTAAGTATGCCATCGCAACGCTCATGTGTTCCACCTCCCTAATTTGTCCCTATTTTGATAGACACCCTTTACCCACCGACACTGGGAGACAACGGAACCCATAAATAATATAATAATGAATGGAAGTTAAGAAGGTGAGATCTGTAAGTGGAATATCTCTTACTATTTATTTTAGTTTAGCATGATTGGATACATTCCTCAATGGCATTTCCGGGCAAAAAAAATAGTTAGTGGTTAGTCGTTGATTTTGTGCGGATTCCTTCGATTCCAGTCACAACCATTTGATGACCAGGGATTCTCTCAGGTAGTTGTTTGTTTTTTATAAGTATTTTGGGTAAAATATCGATTAATTTGCAATTTAATTGATATTCTTCATTGAGCGGTTGTTTACAGGTTATTAACGACAAAGAACAAAGAAAATACCGCAAATTAGGTTATTCTATGCAGTACCCCAATTTGCTTCCATAGACAACAGTGGTGTATAGTAGATAAAACGGTAAATAATTCTAAGGAGGGAAACTAAATGGATTTGAAGGGATCGAAGACAGAGGCTAATCTATTAGCCGCTTTTGCTGGTGAATCACAGGCAAGAAACAAATATGATTATTATGCTTCTAAAGCAAGGAAAGAAGGATACGTTCAGATTGCTAATTTTTTTGAAGAAACCGCGAGAAATGAAAAGGAGCACGCCAAAATTTGGTTTAAACTCTTACATGATGGCATTCCCTCTACAGACGAAAATCTGAAGGATGCTGCTGCAGGTGAAAATTACGAATGGACGGAGATGTATGCAGAGTTTGCGAAAACAGCAAAGGAAGAGGGCTTTACTAAGATTGCCTTCCTTTTCGAACATGTAGCCAAAATCGAAAAAGAGCATGAGGAAAGATATCTAAAGCTGCTGGAGAACATCAAAGAGGGTAAGGTTTTTGCACGAGAGGAAAAACAAGTTTGGAAGTGCGGTAACTGCGGACATATCCATTATGGGGAAAAAGCGCCTGAAGTCTGTCCAGTCTGTGACCATCCCAAGGCGTTTTTTGAAATTAAGGCTGAAAATTATTAATCTGAAAGGTGGCCGTGAAGATGAAAACACAGGTTGCGTTTTATCGTTGTGAAACATGTGGCAATATTGTGGAACTGATTAAAAACGGCGGTGGAAAGCTTGTGTGCTGTGGTAAACCTATGATTAAACTTGTGGCCAATACCACAGACGCATCCAAGGAAAAACATGTTCCTGTAGTTTCGAGGACCGACGGTAAGGTATCTGTTGATGTAGGCTCTGAGATTCATCCGATGACCGATAAGCATTATATAGAATGGATTGCGGCAGTAACAGATAATGGTATCGAGAGGGTATCTCTTTCTCCAGGAGATGAGCCGAAAGCAGTTTTCTGCGAAAAGCCTGATGTCGATGTTTATGCCTACTGCAATCTTCACGGTTTGTGGAAGGCAAATGGGTAAAATATTTGCATGGAGGTGATTTTCATGCAACCTATCGAGATTAAACCTGGTGTATACTGGGTTGGCGGGATCGACTGGGATCTCCGTTATTTCCACGGTTATGTTACCCCTCAAGGAACAACCTATAACTCCTACCTGATTATGGATGATCAAATTACCCTTGTAGATACAGTCAAACATTATCTGGCAGATGAGATGTTAAGCAGAATCAGCTCTGTTGTGAACCCGCAAGAGATCGATTATATGTTGGTCAACCACGTTGAAATGGACCACTCTGGGAGTGTCCCCAAGATTATGGAAGTTGCTCCGCAAGCAAAAATTGTCACCACACCGAAGGGGAAACAAGGCTTAGAAATGCATTACAAACAGGACTGGGAATACATCCTCGTCAAAACCGGTGAGGAACTAAAAATAGGTTCCCGCACCCTGAAGTTTGTGCAAACCCCTATGGTGCACTGGCCTGATAACATGGTAACCTACATACCGGAGGACAAGTTGCTCTTGTCCAATGACGCATTTGGACAGCACATTGCCAGCACAGAAAGGTTTGTAGATCAGCTGGGTTGGGATATTGTTCACGAGGCAGCAGCCTCCTACTATGCCAATATCGTTTTCCCTTACGGGGATCAGGTCAATAAAGCCCTAGATGTTGTGGAAACCCTTCCTCTGGAAATGATTGCTCCAAGTCATGGGCTGATTTGGCGGTCATATTTTCCCGAACTGCTCAAGGAATATCGCAAATGGGCGAGCAATGAAACCGACCGCAAGGCCCTCATAGTTTACGATACTATGTGGGGCTCTACCAGAGAAATGGCTTTGGCTCTCCAGGAGGGTCTTGAAGACAGCGGTATTCCGGTTACCATGAAATCCTTACAGACAAACCATATTTCAGAGATTGTGCCTGATCTCTTAACAGCAAAACTAGTGTTGGTAGGGTCACCGACCATCAACAATGGGATGTTTCCGACTGTGGCTGCTTTTCTCACTTATATCAAAGGGCTGCGGCCTAAAAAGCGTATAGGTTTTGCTTTTGGCTCCTATGGTTGGGGAGGCCAAGGGGCTCGTGAAGTTGCCTCTGCACTGCAAGAGATGGGCTGGGAAATGCCTGAGGAGACAGTGAATTTACAGTACGTTCCCAGTAAGGATGATTTGGACAATCTCAAGCAGGTTGGGAACAAGCTTGCCAGTGTTATTGAATAGGGGGGAGAAGATGGATTTAAAAGCACTATACAGCATCAGCTACGGACTCTATCTGATTACATCCAAAGATGGGGATCAGATCAATGGACAGATTGCCAACACAGTTTTTCAGATATCCAGTGATCCACCTACGATTGCCGTCAGTATCAATAAACAGAATTTGACCAACGAGTTGATTGCGAAAAGTGGGTTGTTTGCTGTTTCCGTTCTACGCCAGGAAACTCCTCTTTCTCTGATCGGGCAGTTTGGTTTTAAGTCAGGCAGAGATGTGGACAAGTTCGCGGGTATGGATTACAGCACCACCCCGCAAGGGCTACCTTATCTGATAGATGATGCACTGGCTTATATTGAAACAAAAGTGATTCAGAATATAGATGCGGGAACACATACCATCTTCATAGGAGAGGTTACCGCGGCAGAGGTTTTAAAGCAAGGTAACCCCATGACCTATGCCTATTATCACCAGGTGAAAAAGGGGAGTACCCCTCCATCTGCTCCTGTTTATCTTAAAAAAAATGAAAGGAGAAATGGCATGGATATCTATGAATGCACAATTTGCGGCTATGAATATGATCCCGCAGAAGGGGATCCAGAAAACGGCATCGCGCCAGGAACACCCTTTGAAGAACTGCCTGATGATTGGGTTTGCCCTGTGTGCGGAGCAGGTAAGGATGCTTTTGAAAAGATCGGATAAGTATGTTCTCACTCCATATTTTTTGCTGTTGCTGCTCTGTAAAAAGGAGCAGCATTTTTTTACACAATCAGCCTGTCTTTCTTTGAGAATTAACTTACTGTTGGTAAAAAAGCAAGTGAGCAATCAGAAGATTTGCGTGCTCAAAACTACCTCTTGACAAAGTTTAAATAATGGCTTATAAAAATGATTTGATGAAATAAAAGATTTCCTGGGGGTGACGCCAAATGCCGACTTATGATTACAGGTGTGAGCACTGCGGACGTTTCCAGGTGACGCAGCGTATTACTGAACCACCTCTAGAAAAATGCCCGACCTGTGGACAATCTGTCGAGAGGTTAATTTCCCGTAATGTATCTATTGTTTTCAAGGGGCCTGGTTTTTACTGCACAGATAATAGGAAGACAAGTTTGCCTGAAGAGAAGAAACCAGCGGCCGATAAGGAGAAAAAGGAAGAGGCCAAGTCCCCCTCAACAGCTTAAATTATTTGTAGGTTTTATTGCCAGCCATGCATTTGCTGTGTGGCTGGTTTTTTTCTGCATAAAAAAGGGTAAAACCGTCAATAATTGATTTAGTATGCCTGCGGGGGTGATAAAGCAAATGGCTGAAAAAGCGAAACTAATTAGGTTTCAGCGTTTGGAAGGGCGAGAGTATGTTTTTGATCTTTTCCGGCAAGTGGCCACAAAAATCCTTTGCCAGCAGCATAAATCCAATTAAAGGGGGATTCTTCTTTGCCTGTATCTCTCTATCTTGAAGTAACAATCCGTGCTGTCCTGGCTTTTTTGGCAATATTGCTTATTGCCAGGGTGCTGGAGAAGGGGCGTGCAGGACAGCTCACTTGCTATGAATATTTAGCAGGAATAACAACTGGTATTATTGCAGGAGGTATTGTCACTCAAACCTCGATTAGCCCTTGGCCGCTGTTATTGGCATTGTTTGTTTTTTCTATTTTAAATTATCTAGTACGGTTTATTTCTTTAAAAAGCCGTATTGCTCGCAAAGTGCTAGCTGGTGAACCTGTGCTGATTATCCAGAACGGTAAGATCATGGAAGAGAATATAAAAAGACAGAACTACACTAGTGATCAGCTGTTGATGCAGCTGCGCAGCCAGGGAGTATTTAACATATCCGATGTGGAGTTTGCTGTTTTAGAACCCGATGGAAGGCTGAGCGTTTTACTGAAATCGTCAAAGAAGCCGGTTACTGCAGAAGATCTTCAATTAGAGAGCCAGTACCAGGGGCTGAGCAGTGAACTGATTGTAGATGGGGAAATTATCTACCAAAATCTAGACCAGAACAATTTAGATGAGGCCTGGTTGATCAATGAACTGAAAAAGCAGGGAATCCAGGCCTCGCAAGAAGTACACCTGGCTATCCTTGATGCCCAGGGTAACCTATATGTGGATAAAAAAGATGATGAGGTTGTTCATAACACCAGGATAGAGGATGACTCTGGTGAGTGAACTTTTTTAGTTGTGATCGACAGCATCTGGCGTCCCTTTTATTCAGGGTGGGCGCTCTTTTTTATTTGATAGAGATTGTTGCTTGGAAAATGTACTATAATTAGACAGGAGGCAGAAAAGTGGTCTTATGTAAAGAAAAAGTGAGGGGGAGTGAATTGAAGAAGATCAAATTTGGAACAGATGGCTGGCGTGATATTATTGCCGAGGATTTTACTTTTGCCAATGTGCGCCTGGTGGCGCAGGCCATTGCTAATTATTTAAAGGAATCCGGGCTATCAAGTAAAGGGGTTGTGATCGGTTATGACAGCCGCTTTCTTTCTGAACAATTTGCAGCTGCTGTCGCTGGGGTGATGGCTGAGAACAATATTAACTCCTGGCTGACTGTGGATGCTACACCTACTCCGGTTACGGCCTTTGCTGTAAAGGCCCTGGATGCAGGAGGGGCGGTAATGATTACGGCCAGCCATAACCCCCCGGAGTACAATGGAATCAAATTTATTCCCGAATACGCTGGGCCTGCTACTCAGGAAATAACTGAATCCATCGAGAAAAATTTAAAGATTCTGCAAAAAGAGGGATGGGATAGCTTTTTATCTCTGGATGCCGAGCGGGATTGTGATCTGATCCGCGATCTAGATGCCAAGCCGCTTTATCTTGCTCATCTTCAAAAACTGTTGAATTATCGTTTTATTCACCGCGGCCGCATGAAAATCGTGCTTGATCCAATGTGGGGAGCAGGAAGGGGCTATCTAGAGGAGATAATCGAGGGAACAAAGATCGAGCTGGATGTTATCCATAATTACCGGGATGTTTTATTTGGTGGATCGTTTCCAGAGCCTACTGCAGCAAGGCTTGCTCCTTTAAGGGAAACTGTTCTAGAGAAAGGGGCCGACATTGGGCTGGCCCTTGATGGAGATGCGGACCGTTTCGGTGTGATTGATCAAGATGGTGAGTATGTGTCACCGAATGAAATGCTGCCTCTAATTCTTTATTACCTTATGGAAGATCGCAACTGGCGTGGGGCTGTGGCCCGTACTGTGGCCACAACTCATATGATGGATCGCATTGCGGATGAATACGGGCTCCCGCTAATAGAGACCCCAGTTGGTTTCAAGCACATTGCCCAGTCTTTGATTCATCACCACAGCGTTTTGGGTGGTGAAGAAAGTGGGGGGATGAGTATCCAGGGGCATGTGCCAGAAAAGGACGGTATTTTGGCGATAGCACTTATTGTGGAGATGCTGGCATGCAGGCGTAAACCTCTGAGCGAACTGAAGGAAGAACTTAACCAGGAGTTTGGCTGCCTGGTTAGTAACCGCCTTGACCTTGAGTGCACCCCGGAGCAAAAGAAAGAACACTTAGAACTGCTGCGTAAATGGTCGCCGCAGACGCTTAATGGCCGGAAAACAACCAATCGTTTAACAATAGATGGAGTAAAGTTGATTCTGGAAGATGGGAGTTGGGTCCTGGTACGTCCCTCGGGGACAGAACCGCTTGTTAGGATTTATGCTGAAGCGAACAGCAGTGAAGAGCTAGATAGGCTTCAAAGTAGTGTCTGTCAGTTCCTGGGCCTTTAGGCCTCTTGTGTTAATATTATCAGCAATTGTTTCTGAACCTGCAGGAAAACTGCCTGAATAAATGAGATTAACACAGCCAAGGCTGAGAACGGCTATTAGTTGCTCTAAGATTTTTTTCTTTAACCCCTTCCCTGTTCTCCGCATATAGTGGAGGGGAGGGGGTAAACAATGGCCCATATCTCTTTTTTGGTTATCACGGTAATTGTTCTCTGCGGCCTGGTACTCTCCATAGCTTTTCGAAGATCCTATCTATTCCAGAAATTCCACTGTTTTGTCCCGGATTTAAGCTTATTGCTTATTGTTTACAATCAGGCTCCCATCATCGAGGGAGTCATCAAAGAACTTCTTTCTTATTATCAAGCCTCACAGCGTTCTTTTGAACTAGTCATTTATGATGATGCTTCAACAGATGAGACACCGGAAATCCTGGGCCGCCTGTGCCGCAAACACAACTTTACACTGTTATTGGGTCAAGAGCCTCGTCAGTATGATGCTTTAGAGGACGGTTTTGCGGTGTGTCAGGGAAAAGTAATCCATTATTTTCTACTCACTGAACGTGTGGGACTAAAGACAGTTACCTCCCTGGCCAGGTGTCTTTCCCGGGGAGAAAGAATCCCTTATTTTGGTATTACCTGTGCCTCTGGTGTGATGTCTGGAACCACAATCCAGTAGTGGCAGAGATATAAGCGTTTCAGCCCTATTATCCAGGATGCACGTTTTGTCATGGAGGTATTTACAAAAAATTTTCATAAAAGAGAAAGAGGTTTTTATATTTTCTTATGGAATTATTACCATAAAGTGGGGCGTCTGTGAGGCCCGCATTAAAAGATCGGATGTAGTTCTAGTAGAATCTCACTTTTGATATTTTTAGGTGTGAACTAGTGTGGGGAGATTATTATTTCATTTATATTTGGCGAAAGGCATCGACGCGAGCTTGTTTTTCCTTTCATCTATTCCCTCTTTTGATCGTTTCTTGCTTAAAAAGAGGGGGTATCAGTTTTTTGATCTGCTTACTCCCCCTTTGCCATTGGGGGCTGCAGCCCGGGTATATGATGAGTTGCGAAAAAAGATAAGTCACAGCAAAAGTACAGCCGATGGTTTGGTATCCGCGAAAATGGCCAGGGATTACTGCCGCGATTTGCTGTACAAACTGGGGTTGAATGATTTTGGTGCCTTTAATGAAGATTTAGCAGCTGTTGAAGACTCCCCTTTACCAAACTGCGATGAGTTTCAGGATATAGAGAGGCTTTTAAAGGGGCGGCTTTTGTCACTGCAGGAGATCCTTCGTTTCACTGGATCTGCCAGCCAGGACTTCCTTACGCGGATTCTTCAGAATCTCTGCCTGGAAAGGAGAGTTGTTTTGCTGCCTGCTCTTTATCCTGTGAAAGGAAATCTCGTTTGCTGTCAGCGCTGCGGTTGGGAGGGGATACCTGATTCCCATCCCTGTGCCAGGTGCGGCAGCGAAACGTGCTGTAGCTGTCCGGAATGCGGATTACTGGGAAACCTCTGTTTTTGTGATCAGCTATATACAGCATTTGATCGTTCAGCAGTCAAAGAATTGGTTCCTAGTGGTGGATTGCGGAGAATGCTGAAGTGGAATAATAATGTTCGTCGGGAAATCTTCTGCAGCCCTTTAGTTTTGGGGGCCTCCAGCGGGGGCCTGTCTGCTATGAGGGTAGATGCTCGCCCCCGAGCAGTGTCATTAGAGAATGGAAACAGATGGCGAAACCAAGAAAGATCATGGAAGGGCAGTTTCTGTCAACCAGGAGGCTCAACTAAGGGGCTGTTGGCTGGTAGTGATTCTAGGCCAATGAGATATGAGTCTTTGCTAGGGGGAATTCGCCTTACCCCTTCCCAGGAGAGTGCTGCAGATACCTTGCTCAAATTCGGCAGGGAGGGGAAACCAGAGGGAAGATGCCTTGTTTGGGCAGCCTGTGGTGCTGGTAAGACCGAGGTTTCCTTTCCCTTGATCGCGGAAACATTGCGATGTGGACAGAAGGTGCTGTTTGTTTCACCCAGAAGAGATGTGGTATTGGAGATTGCGCCTCGCATGGCCAAGGTCTTTGGCGAGGGCCGTGTCAACGCTCTTTATGGAGGCAGTGGCAGCCATAGAAAGGATGTTCCACTGGTTGTGGCAACAACCCATCAAACCCTACGCTTTTACCGCAAGTTTGACCTGGTGATTCTCGATGAGGGTGATGCCTTTCCCTTTCCAGGGAGCAGGATGCTTCACTTTGGTGTGGAGCGAGCTCGTGGTTTGAGTGGGAAACTTGTCTATCTGACAGCTACTCCTGCGTCCTGGATGTTTAAACGGGCAAGCAAGATGGAGATAATCACAATACCAGTGCGGCCACATGGGTTTCCCCTCCCCATTCCAAAATTTCTTCAAGTGAGCCCCCTTAAAACTGTTGGAAAGGGGCTTATTATTCATCAGAGGGTTCTGGAGACTATAGCCGAACTCTTAAAAAAGCCTGGTGCCAGGATTTTTATATTTGTTCCTTCGGTTGCCCTCACATCTTTGGTAGGTGAGGCACTGCGCTCAGCAGCCGGCAAGGCCCCTTTAGAACACCTGGATAGCAAGGGGGTTGAATGGATCCATGCCAGCGATAGGGACCGTAACCTGAAAAGGGAACGATTCTTTGCAGGTGAATTTCCTGTGTTGGTGACTACAACCATTATGGAGAGGGGGGTTACGGTACCACGGGTCCATGTGTTGGTCCTGGAAGCCGAACAGGAGGGGGTCTTTGACACTCCTACTCTGGTCCAGATTGCCGGTCGCTGTGGACGCAGTCCTGAATACCCTACAGGTGAAGTGTGGTTTATTTCAGCTGGGATAAGTAGGTCCATGCGAGAAACTCGGATGCAGATTGCTGGCCTCAACAAGGAAGCCATGCGCAAGGGATATCTAAGGGATGATTGGGAGAAAGAACTCAGTAAATTTTAAAGCAGTTTTGGCTTTTTTAAAAAAGTATGCTGGGTTTTAATCGACTTATGGTATAGAATGTAGAATATAGTAAAACCAAGATATACTTTTCATCTAACGCCATATCAGAAGGCGAAGGTTTTTCGCTGTAGAACCGATTTTGTAACCCGGATTTTGACTGACTTTTGTGACCTCCTCTTGTAGAAGGTGATTAATTTTGCTGTCTAGTATAACATCTACTATACAGAGCCTTCTTTTTCCTGAGGGAGCAGGATGCCCTTTATGTGGACGTCGGGGATCACCACTACACATCTGCCAGGTTTGTTTAGAGATGTGGGCTGAGCTGGCAGATGGCCTTGTTCCGTGTGAAAGGTGTGGGCGCTTTCAAAACGAAACAGAAGGAGAAAATATTTGCCAGGACTGTAGAAATAGTGATTCACCATATTACATTGCCCGGGGTGTTGCTCCTTATGAGGGGCCTGTTAGGGATGCTATGCATAACTTCAAGTTTTGTGGGAGGCGGGATCTTGCCTATCCTTTTGGTGAGCTGATAGCATCCTTAGCTGTTTCTCTTTTCCCCGTACGTTCTATTGCAGCTGTTATACCAGTACCGCTACATGAGGAACGCCTTAGGGAACGCGGCTTTAACCAAGCAGCACTACTGTCAGAGAGGGTAAGCCGGATCCTTAAAATTCCTCTCTCTGAAGAGGCACTGATCCGCACCAGGGAAACCCCGAGCCAGACATCCCTATCCAGAGAGCAGCGCCTGGCCAATCTCAAGGGTGTTTTTGAGGTGGGGAAGGATGCTTTATGGCTCGAAGGCAAGGATGTCTTGCTTGTGGATGATGTTTACACTACTGGGGCTACGGTTCAAGAGTGCAGCAAAGTATTGAAAACTTCTGGGGTGAGGGAGATCTATGTGGTCACTTTGGCTTCCGGTATATTGGTATCTTCTCGTTACTAAAGATGTGTGTTCTCGCGGTATAGAAATGATTGTGCTCAGGGTCAAATTATGAGCTTTAAAGGGGGGAATTTACTTGATTTCATTTCTTTTTTTGCTGCTTTTAATTCCGTTGCTGCTAGTTCTTCTGTTTTTTAATGTTGCAACTTTCTCTTTTTCTCGGCTGGGTATGTCCCAGGAAGGGGCATTTCTTTTTTTAACAGCATCTATCATCGGCAGTTTGATCAATATTCCTCTTTCCCGGCGCCGGGTACAGATACAGGGCCGTCAAGAACACCCACTGTCTGCATTTTTCTTTTACTACCCTCCTGTTGTTCAGGAACAAATAATTTGTCTAAATGTGGGAGGGGCTGGATTGCCTACTCTTCTTTCCCTCTATTTAATTTTAAGCGGAAGGGCGCCTTTTGTGCCTACTTTGTTTGCTCTCATAGCGGTCACTATTGTTGCTAAGATGATGGCGCGTCCTAAACCGGGGGTAGGGATTGTCATGCCTGCTTTTATACCTCCTCTTATTGCTGCAGCTGCTGCCCTAATTCTGGCACCTCAAGGGTTTACTGCCCCTGTGGCTTATGTTGCCGGTACTATGGGTACTCTGATTGGGGCCGATCTTTTAAACTGGAAGACCTTTCAGAGCCTGGGTGGACAGATGGTGAGCATTGGTGGGGCAGGAATCTTTGATGGTGTCTTTTTAGTGGGTATAATTGCGGCATTTCTGGGTTAAATCCTTGTTTTTGCTGGAAAATGCTGCTATACTTAAACGAGGTAGATATATGTTCAATTGGTCGATGGAGGGGGATATTTTTGCAGCTTAAAAATTGCCCAGAGTGTGGAAAGCTCTTTGCTTGCATCTCCCGGAGCATTTGTCCGGAGTGCATTGCCAAAGAGGATGAAATGATTAATTTAATTAAATGCCATATTGAAAAGCATAAAAATGCCACAATAACTGAGATTAGCCAGGGAACAGGAATTCCTAGAGAGAAGATTGTATCTCTTCTTCAAGATGGGAGGCTAATTATTAAAAGCTCAACCCGTTTGCTGAATTGTGAACGCTGTGGCACCCCCATTCCTTATGGCCGTTTTTGCACAGACTGTACTAAGATGTTAACAAAGTCTTTTGAAAAAGCCATTACAAAAGGCTTGTCTCCTGAAGGAGAAAAATTAGTGCCTGAACCCGAACATGAACATGAACATGAACATGAACATGAACATGAACATGAAGAAGATAAAAAGGAAACAAGGACAAAAAAGATGTATGTTAGGGATTTTCACCGTAAAATGTCTCGCTGATTTATTTTTTTGATTAAACATAGACCAACTATTAAAAAAAGATTAAAGTTTACAGCTCTATAATCGATAACTATTATAGGGCTTTTTTGTAGGTGAGCTTTTTAAGGGGGTAGTTACTTTGATTATATCTAGTCATCATATTCAAACAGTACTCCGCCTTTATGGAGCACAGAAACTGCAGGCAGCAGAAGATCAGCACAATGATAAAGCTAAGCAGAAAGAGCTGCAGAAGGGGGATAAAGCAGAGCTTTCATTGGAGGCTCTTGATCACCAGAAACTGTGCGAAGCGGTGCTTCAAACGCCTGAGGTTAGGGAGGATCGTGTCCAGGAAATTAAAGATGCCCTGGAAAAGGGAGAATATGATGTTTCTGCTGATAAAGTTGCGGAAAAGATGCTGGGCCAGTTCTTGGTTGACCGCTTAGTATAATCTATTAGAAATGAAAGAGGTTAAAAAGTGGAATATCAGCATTATAAAGGAAAAGAATTGTTTTGGATGACTCCGGAGGGTTTTAGTGAATGGATTTTTTGCCAGAAGCAGATAGTCGCGCAGCTGTTAGAATTAGCAGCTAAAAAACATCGGATCCTTATTGCTGGAATACCGAAGGGCCAGGAACTGCAGGAACTTAATGAGATTATCCAAGAAGAAAACGAAATGCTTAAAGTGTTGCGAGAAATAGAAAAGGGATGGGAAAACCAGCAGGAGTGTTCCAGTGCACTGGATAATCCTGAACTAGCAGCTCGTTTTATATCTCTGCAGGACGATTATAAAAAATTACAAAGTCTTAACTGTGAAAACCGTGTTCTTTTGATTTGTGTACAACAGTATCTTAACTTCTCTCTCGAACTTCTCTGCGGGGAGCAATCAGGGGCGACCTACAGGGAATCATCAACGAGAAAGGGAGAAGTGGAAAGGGTGGCTTATCAGCCAGGGAAGTTTGACTGTCAGGTTTAGCATGGAAAGCAGCTGGGAGGGTTATTGATGAGTTCAACCTTTTTTGGATTAGAAATCGGGCGGCGTGGATTGCAAACTCAGCAGTGTGCACTTGAAGTAACCGGACATAACATCGCTAATGCCAACACCCCTGGTTTTACACGCCAGGAGGCAGTTATGTCGACCACTACACCTTTTCCTGTACCCTCATTGAGCCATCCGGCAGGTGTGGGACAGATGGGAACAGGAGTGGATGTCAATGAAATTCGTAGGCTGCGTGACAACTTCCTGGATTTTCAGATGCGCAATGAATCAATCTCCCTGGGCTACTGGGAAGCCCAGCGCGATGTTTTAATGAAGATAGAAGGGATTGTTAACGAACCCTCTGACAGCGGACTGCATCAGGTTATGGAAAATTTTTGGATAGCATTGGAAGAGTTGAGCAAGAATCCGGAAAGTCTGGCGGCACGTTCACTTGTTGTGGAGCGCGGCCAGTCCATGACAGAAACTTTTAATCATCTAGATACACAACTTAATGAACTGATCAATGATCTTAACAGCACCTTGAAAATACGAGTAAATGAGGTCAATTCACTGGGGCGGCAAATCGCTGACCTTAATCAGCAGATCCTGAAAGTTGAGGTTACAGGTGCTAAGGCCAATGACCTGCGAGATAAAAGGGATTACCTTGTGGATCAGTTGGCAAAAAATATCGATATCCGGATTAGTGAGGATGAGCGCGGCTCTTTGACGATTACTACATCCGGGCGGGCTTTGGTGCAAGGTGAGAAAGTCAATGAGCTGGTTGTGGATAGTGTTGCGGGGGATATAGATCAGCTTTACCCGGAAATTTATTGGGCTGATGACCCACCTGAGAATCGACATCCGCTGACAGTTACAGGAGGTATTATCTGCGGCATTATGGATGTGCGGGGTTATTGGGATGGCGTCGAAAACAATGGCAAGGGTTTTATTCCAGCTTTTCGTGAACAGTTAGATAAGCTTGCTGAAAATTTTGCTGAAGAATTTAACACAATCCACGGGGAAGGCTATGACCTGGACGGAAAATATGTGAAAAATGAAACCTGGAGTGATTTTTTCCAGGCAAAAGATAATTCCAGTAAAATTACAGCAGGCAATATTGCTGTTAATGATATATTGATTAAAGATCCACGCAAGATTGCGGCTGCAGGAGCTGAAGCTGTGAATGAGGATGGTACAGTTAATACAGGTGATGGCAGCAATGCCCTGAAGCTGGCCCAGCTGAAGCAGTCTCCTGTGATCGATAATTTTACCCCAGATGATTACTACAATTCGTTGATCGGTAAATTGGGTGTTACTGCCCAGGAGGCCTATCGGATGGTGGAAAACCAAGAACTGTTGGTATCACAGATTGAGAACAGTCGTCAGGCGGTCTCAGGGGTGTCCCTTGATGAAGAGATCGTCAATATGATTCGTTTCCAGCATGCCTATAATGCTGCAGCACGAGTGATCACCACTATGGATGAGATGATCGATTTGATTATCAACCGCATGGGGCTTGTGGGGCGCTGATTTGCTGAAATTAAGCTATTATTATTATTATTATTATGGGAAACATCCATATCACCTAAATGGTGACCCTGGCAGGCGATAAAAATTAAGACGAAAGTCATATAGCTTTGGGGAAACAGTTGAAGATAGGTTATCGGACACCATAACCTCTTATTACCAGTCCTCTGCTGTTTAGTATCTATCTAGTTTCTAGTGAATTTTGTTCTAAGGCAGTTATTTGGTTAACATAATTCCGTTGTTGTTCTTTGCTGAGCAGTGGTAGATTGTGGTGTGCCACTGTCAGGGCAGCTTTTTTGCTTCCCTCGGCCAGAGAGCGTGCGCATTCTGCATCCGCTTGGACCGGAGCATAGGATTTAGGTAAGGCATCTGTAATCAAGGCAATGATCTCTTCGGCACAGCGGGCAATTTCCAGAGGAATATCGGTTGCTTTTTCTGGACCGCGGGGGTTGCTCTCCACAAAATCTTTAATAGCAAACCCGTCCTCCTGAGCCAGAGAAAGGGATCTTTCTAAGAGCAGATTTGCTTTGTGAAGTGTCTCTTTCCAAAATATTTTCCGGTTTTCGTTTCCCTGTTCACCTTTTGATGAGGTTTCTTTATTTTTGCGTAGGTTCACCCGGCAGACCATAGCAAATAAAGCCGCGGCATGGGCGGCAGTCATAGCAGCAGATGACCCTGCACTAGGGTAGAGAGAGTCTGCTGATAGTTCCTCAAAGTACACTGCTAGTTGATAATCTTTGATAACCGGTATGTCGTCCAAAGCTGTCCCTTCTTTTTTAAAATCTAAGTTTATGCTTACTATGTTTTCGAGAATAATAGTTGTAACTCCTGCTCCTACTGTCTTTATGTTTTAAGCAACTTTACCCTTATTATAGTTAAAGAAAAGGCTAGATTGCTAAAATCGGTGGAATATACCCTTAAATGGGGTTAAAGTATCTGCTCCGGAAAACGATGTAATATAATGAATGATTAAAAAGTGAGGGATTTTAATTGCGTATAACAAACTCTATGCTGACAAATAACCTCTTGCGAAATATGTATACTAACTTAAGAGGACTTGAACGCGCCCAGGACAGGTTGTCTTCACAAAGGGAAATTCGCTGCCCTTCTGATGATCCGGTTCGTGTTGTTAGTTCTCTTACTTTGCGCAGTGATCTAGCAGAGGTCGAACAATTCCAAAAAAATATTAGTGATGCTCAGGCCTGGCTCGAGATAACAGAGGGTGCTCTTGATAATGCCATAGATGTTTTGCAGCGCATGCGCGATCTGGCAGTTTATGGGGCTACAGATACCATCCCTCAGGAATCCCGGCAGGCCCTGGCCAATGAAGTCAGACAGCTTCAGGGGCAGTTAATCCAGATCGCTAACACCACCCATGGGGATCGCTATATTTTTGGTGGGACGCTCACCAACAAGGCACCATATGAAAATGGGGAGTGGAAGGGGAACGAAGGGAAGATTGAATTTGAGATTGCACAAGGTGTAGAGATGCAGGTTAATCTTCCTGGAAAGGAGCTTTTTGTAGGTAAAAACAATCCAGGAGCCATTGAAGTGCTCGATAAGCTGGCTGACATCCTGGCAGATTCGACTAAAAAGGGCGCTGATGTTTCTCCAGTCATCGGAGAGATCGATGTGATTCTCGATCAGTTCATTGCCAAGAGGGGAGAGATCGGGGCAAAGGTGAACAGGGTAGAGATGTCTATGGACCGCCTGGACCAGACGGGGGTTCGGGTAACAGAACTTCTTTCCAGGGCTGAGGATGCCGATATTGCCAGAGCTATCATTGATTTAAAGAGTCAGGAAAACGCCTACAGGGTGACACTGGCTGCAGGTGCGCGTATTATGACGCCTACTCTGATTGATTTTCTGCGCTAACAGGAAACAACTGAGATAAAAACAGACAGGAGGTATTAAAGTGCAGGTTAATACTACACGTTTTGGTTTGTTGGACGTAGAGGAAGAGAAACTGCTTTTTTTCCCTACTGGGATGGTAGGGTTTTCACACCTTAAAAAATACTTTTTTGTTCCGGTACCTGGAAATGATATTTTTGCCTGGATGCAGGCCCAGGGTGACCCTGATGTGGCTTTTTTAATGGTAGATCCATTTATATTTTTCCCGGATTATGATGTCAAACTAAGCCAAGGAATCTGTGATTCTCTTCAGATTAATGACTACCAGCAGATAACTCTTCTTACCACAGTAACTATACCTGCCAAGGATGGTGTAAAGGGGATGACCACAAACCTCTTGGCCCCTGTTATTATTAACCACGAAAGGGCTGTTGGCCAACAGGTAATCCTGGATGGCAGTGGTTATAAAACAAAACACCCTCTCTTTAGTCATTTGTTAAAGGAATCTAAACGCATGGCTTGCGGATAAGGTGGTCTACCCATGTTAGTTTTAACGCGAAAAAGGGATCAGAGTATCATTATTGCTGAACAGATTAAAATAACTGTATTGGATGTGCGCGGTGAGCAGGTGCGTTTAGGGATCGAAGCACCGCAGGAGCTTGCGGTGTATCGGGAGGAGATCTATGAACAGATTCGTGCGGAAAATATTACTGCTACAACAGTAGACATAGAAGTGATACAGTGCCTGCAGGAAATGTTAGATAAACAAGAGAAGGAAGAAGAAGAAGAAAACAAAGAAAACAAGTAAGCCCCGGGAAAGCATGCCGGGGTTAATTAGTTATGGGAAGGAATATTATCCAAAAAAACGAAGTAATTAATATGTCAACTCCATTCCATTTCTCCCGGAGGAGGTGAGATCTTGAAAGAGGTACAAGTTGATGTAAGCAGGTGTGTGGGCTGTAAGTCGTGTGAGATAGCTTGTGCTGTTGAGCATTCGGAAACAAAAGAACTTTTTGGTGCTCTTTTTGAGGACATCCCACCACGCAAACGAATTTTTGTTCAGGCTGCAGAGGAGTGTTCTGTGCCTGTCAACTGCCGGCACTGTGAAGAGGCCTTTTGCGCGCGGGTTTGCCCCACCAGGGCCATGTACTGGGATGAAGGTACAAGGACAGTACAGCACAACAGCCTTCGCTGTATCGGGTGTGGTTTCTGTGAATTGGCTTGCCCCTTTGGTGCCATTTCCCGCAACCCCGGGAGTAAAGTCGTGGTCAAGTGTGACCGCTGTCTGGACAGGGGAATACCGGCCTGTGTCAGTGCCTGTCCTACTAAAGCGCTTCTTTTTATGACGCCGGAGGAGGCACAGCGCAGAAAGCTCCGCAGTCTGGCAGAACAGATGTGTTTGCCAGGATAACAGAAAGCCAATGGGCGGAGATCAGGTGCCGGAAGTTCTATGAATTTCCTGGTGTTGGTTTTATGACATTCCCTGATTACGGTGCTGTTTTCACCTCTGCTGGTCTGAAAAATTACATATTGCTCTAAAAACAAATGTCTGAGGTCAGAGGTAAGATGCCGGAAAATGGGGTGTCCCTGTCCCTGTCCCTGTCCCTGAGAATGAACAGCTGTGAAGAACACAGCAAAGGAATAAGGGAAAGGAGGAAGGTTTTGTGGGAGAGAAAAGTGTTGATCAGGCATCATTAAAAATGCTTAAAAAGGCCGCGCAGGAAGGTATTGAAACCGCATGGGATCGTTATGAGAAACAGCAGCCCCAGTGCGGTTTTGGTCTTTTAGGGATCTGCTGCCGCAACTGTAATATGGGTCCTTGCAGGGTCGATCCCTTTGGTGATGAACCCCAGGAGGGTATCTGTGGGGCAACAGCTGACACCATTGCTGCCCGCAATCTCCTGCGGATGATTGCCGCTGGTGCAGCTGCCCATTCAGACCATGGAAGAGATATAGTTACAACTCTTTATGAAACAGCTGCAGGTGAGGCACAGGGCTATCAGATCAAAGATGAGGGAAAACTGCGAGCATTAGCTGCTGAGTTTGGCATTCCAGAAGAGGGCAGAAACAAAGAGGAGATCGCCCAGGACTTGGCGCGGGAGGCTATGGAAGAGTTCGGGATGGTCAAAGGCAAACTTCAGTTCTTGAACCGTGCCCCGGAAAAGAGGAGACAGCTCTGGGAGAAGGTAGGGATTACCCCACGTGGGGTTGACCGGGAAATTGTCGAGGTAATGCACCGCACCCATATAGGGGTTGACAACGATTATGTTAATTTGACTCTGCACGGTGTGCGTACAGGCTTGAGTGATGGTTGGGGTGGGTCGATGTTTGCCACTGAGTTTTCCGATGTTCTTTTCGGAACTCCACAGCCCGTCAGGGGTCAGAGCAACCTGGGGGTGCTCAAGGAGGACCAGGTCAACATCATTGTTCATGGACATGAGCCGGTTCTTTCCGACATGATCGTGCAGGCAGCCAAAGAGGACGACCTCCTGGCAGCAGCTCAGGAGAAAGGGGCCACTGGAATTAATGTCTGTGGAATGTGCTGTACAGGCAATGAAATTTTGATGCGTCACGGTGTGCCTGTTGCGGGCAACTTCCTGCAGCAGGAGTTGGCAGTGGTGACCGGTGTCGTAGATGCCATGGTGGTTGATGTGCAGTGCATCATGCCTGCTCTGACACAGGTTGCTAAGTGTTATCATACCAAGGTTATCTCTACATCACCCAAGGCCCGTTTCCCAGAAGCGGATCATGTGCCTTTCAGTGAGCAAACAGCCCTGGATACAGCCCGTAAGATCATCAAGATGGCTATTGATAATTTCCCCCGCAGAAAAAAGGAATTGATCCAGATCCCAGATGAGGAAATGGAATACATGGCCGGCTTTAGTGTGGAGGCCATTGTCAAGGCACTGGGCGGAAGCCTTGATCCACTCCTGGATGCTATAAAAGCTGGACAGATTAAAGGAATCGCAGCTATTGTTGGCTGTAACAACCCGAAGACCCCGCATGATTATAGCCACCTGACACTGACCAGGGAACTGATCAAGAATGATGTTTTAGTTGTGCAAACTGGCTGTGCTGCTATCGCCTGTGCCAAAGCCGGACTGCTGTTGCCTGAAGCCGCAGATGAGGCAGGGCCAGGGCTGAGCGCTGTTTGTAAAGCAATTGGTATTCCACCTGTTCTGCACATGGGTTCTTGTGTGGATATCAGCAGGATTCTGGTGACCGCGGCAGCAATTGCCAACGCTCTGGGTGTGGATATGAGTGACCTACCTGCAGCAGGTGCAGCCCCCGAGTGGATGTCTGAGAAGGCAGTTTCCATTGGCTCCTATGTGGTGGGCTCCGGTATTTTTACAGTCTTGGGAACCGTACCTCCGGTGTTGGGAGCGAAGAAATTTACAGAGCTCCTGACCAAAGGTGCACAGGATGTTTTAGGGGCAGCTTTCGCGGTAGAAACTGATCCAATGAAGGCTGCAGGATTGATCCTGGAACACATCGCATCCAAGCGCAAAGGATTGGGATTAGAGAGTTAAAGAAGGGTGACTGTCACCTGGGAAAACATGGGTTTATGCGTATCTAGAGCGGATAATGACCTCATCGGCCTATTTCAAGGTTGGTGAGGTCTTTTCATATAAAGTATTCAGAGGTGCTTTAAAAGTGTGATCTGTTATTGTCAGTATAACCATATATACTGATAGAGGCGGAGAATTCTTTTGTTAACTGGGCCACCTCCCACCACTACTTTTACTTGATCCCGCACAAGAGATGTTTTTGTAAAGGATAAATCCTAGGGTAAGAGGGGGACAATTTCTTTCCTTCCCATTATAATAGCAGGGGAGGTCTTTTGATGGGGATATACAAAGCAGAAGCCATTGTCCTGAGGAGCATGGTTTATAGAGAAGCGGACCGGATTTTGACCCTTTTTACCCGGGAGGCTGGAAAGGTTTCAGCCATTGCCAGGGGGGTGCGCAAGACCACAAGCCGCTTGCGTGGGGCAGTACAGTTGTTCAGCCATACTCGCCTTGTCCTTTACAGCGGTAGAAGCCTGGATACTGTTACCCAGGGTGATGCTGAGGAAGACTTTGCCTACCTAGAGCAGGATCTGGAGCGTTTTACCACAGCTAGCTACTGCGCTGAACTGGTGGACCGACTTACACCTGAAAGAGAGCCACAGCCGAAGGTGTTTTTCTTGATGCTTTCTGTTCTACGGGCATTGGAACAGGGGGATACAGAGCTTACTGCCAGGGTTTTCGAACTCAAACTGTTAGACACTCTTGGCTATCGTCCTTCTTTAACTGAATGTGTGGTGGGGAACCACCCGTTCTCTTCTATAGGGGAGGGTGTGCGCCAGGTTTGGTTCAGTATTGAAAGGGGAGGGGTGGTTTGCCCTGAATGCGCTAAAAGCTGTGAGGGGGTGTTTCCCCTTTCTCCGGCTGCTCTGGGGGCAATGGGATATTTTTTGCGATCTCCCTTAGAACAGGCCATTAAGGCTAGGATCAACCCTGGTGTTTTGCGGGAACTGGCAAGTTTATTACAGGGTTTTTTGGCCTACCATGGGGATGTCAGGCCGCACTCCCGTGTTTTTTTAAATTCCTTCCGCGATGGGGATGCCGGGAATGGGCATAATAAGGGATAGTTCCCTATGCCGCCCATGAGGCACCGACAGAAAAGGAAAAACAGAGGCCGATATTGAATGTGAAGAAACCGGAGGAATAAATTTTTCATAACTTCCGACCTCCTATACTTGGTTGGTGTTTTTTCCGGGTAAAAAGTAAACTACTCAAGCCTGACCCCAAGGAAGGTGAATTGGTGTGGAGAATCAGCAGTTGGAAAAGGTGGATATTATCTGTGAGCGGATGGATGTATCTTATAAAGAGGCTAAAGATGCCCTTGATCAAGCAGGTGGGGATGTTGTTGCGGCCCTGATTAGGCTGGAGGAAGAAAGGGAAGAGGATGGCATCTGTACAAAATGGAAAGCCGTTTTGGAAAAAGGGGCTGCCAGCAAACTCCGCCTGAAGAAGGAGAACGAGACACTTGTTGAAGTCCCGGCAGGGTTAGGGGCGATCGGCCTTTTAGGGATGCTGGTAAGTGATGAGCTGGCGGTGCTGGGTGCTTTAGGCATAGTGACTGCACTGCTCAACAACTGCACTCTTGAATTCGTAGATGAGGATGCCGAGGATGAAGGTGATGCTGAGCAAGGGGTGCCCAAAAAAATAGAAATACAAATAGAAGCTTGACAGTATACTATTGAATTGATAAATTAAGAAAACAAGCGATGATGAAGAAGAGTAATCACTTGTGGTTTTGCTGCAGAGAGCTGGGGATGGTGTGAACCCGGTCAAACCAAGTGGTGAAGGGGCTCCGGAGCAGCAGGAGGAAACCCTGTGGTTAGAGTGGGGGAGTAAAGCCTGCAAAAGAACTAAGGGGGCGCAGGATACTGCGCCAAACAGGGTGGAACCGCGGGAAATCCCGTCCCTGTAGCTTTGGCTACATGGGCGGGTTTTTTATTGGTTTGTGGTTAGTTGTTGGTCGTAGACAAGAACTCTGTAAGTTTGGTCAAGACATGGGTAACACAAATGGTTCAAGGCAGTTCCTGGGTTCTTTGGGTTTCCGACTTCTGGTCGCTGATTTTTATATTCAGGAATGGTAGTTTATCGTATTTTATTGCCCGATCAATCCGGAGAGCAGTGCCCCTTGGCCCATTTAGAAACATGTTCCAGTAAAAGTAGATCAAAAGAACCGTCCAGCGATCTGCTGAATCTGATCTGACGTTATAAACAATCAAGAGGAGGTATGTGTTTATGGGTGTTTTAAGTTTTCAAGAGATCATCAATAGGCTCAATGAATACTGGAGCCAATACTGTGTCATCCAGCAGCCTTATGATGTAGAAAAAGGGGCTGGGACCATGAATCCGGCTACAGCACTCAGGGTTTTAGGGCCCGAGCCTTGGAATGTTGCCTATGTAGAGCCATCTCGCAGGCCTACTGACGGCAGGTATGGAGAGAATCCCAACAGGTTGCAGCATTACTATCAATACCAGGTAATCTTGAAACCTTCACCAGATGATGTGATCGACCTCTACCTGAAGAGTCTTTCTCACCTGGGCCTTGACCTTCAATCTCATGATATTCGTTTTGTAGAGGATAATTGGGAGTCACCGAACTTAGGTGCCTGGGGTTTAGGTTGGGAGGTCTGGTTGGATGGCATGGAGATCACCCAGTTCACCTATTTTCAGCAGTGTGGGGGAGTTGACTGCCGCCCGGTAAGTGCTGAGATTACTTATGGGATTGAAAGGATCGCCATGTACATCCAGGGAGTTGATAATGTTTATGATGTCAACTGGACTGGAAACATTACTTATGGTGACATTCATCACCAGACAGAAGTGGATTACTCCTATTACAATTTTGAAGAAGCAGATACCGGTATGCTTTTTACCCTTTTTGAGATGTATGAAAAGGAGGCAGAGCGCATCAGTGATAAAGGGTTGGTACAGCCTGCTTATGACTATGTTTTAAAGTGTTCACATGTTTTCAACCTTTTAGATGCCCGGGGTGCTTTGAGTGTTTCTGAGCGCACCTCCTACATTGGAAGGGTGCGACACCTGGCGCGCCTTTGTGCCCAGGCTTATTTGGACCAGCGAGAGCGTCTGGGTTTTCCGCTGATCAAGGATTCAAAAGAGAGAGAGGCTAGGGGATTACCTGCCTTGGAACCTACCCTAGAAAATAAAACAACAACTGCAGCGAGGGAGGTATAGTAGATGGAGTATCTATTGGAAATTGGGGTTGAAGAGCTTCCGGCTCGGCTGGCAGGGCCGCTGCTTAACCAAATTCAGGAATCCAGCGAAAAAATGCTGTGTGAAAACAGGCTTGACTTCGAAAAAGTGAGTGTTTTTTCTTCCCCCCGCAGGATTACTTTGTTTATACAGGGGCTTGCCATAGAACAGTCAGAGCTTGTGGAGGAGGTTAAAGGGCCCCCTTGCAAGGTGGCCTATGATGATTCCGGGCAGCCCACAAAAGCAGCCATAGGCTTTGCCGCAAAGCAGGATGTCCCGGTTTCCAGCCTGGTTGTGCGGTCGACACCTACCGGAGAATACGTTTTTGCAGATAAGCGCATTAAGGGCCGGCTCACAGCAGAGGTTTTAAGTGAACAGGTTCCCGCTTTAATCAAGGGCCTTTCTTTCCCACGTCCCATGCGCTGGGGAGATTTGGATTTTCGCTTTATCCGCCCCATCCGCTGGCTAGTAAGCCTTCTTGATGATCAGGTTGTAGACTTTGAAGTAGCAGGGCTGCGGCCGGGTTGTTTTACTTATGGGTTACGCAATTTTAGCAGTGAACCCTTGGATGTCCATAGCATAGAGGAATATTTTAATAAATTAAGGGATGCCTCTGTGATTCTGGATCAGGAAGAGCGCAAACAAAAGATCTGGATGCTCTCCCAGGAGGAGGCAGCCCGGGTTGGGGGGCAGATAATGCCTGATGATGACCTCTTGGAAGAGATTACTCACCTTGTGGAAAGCCCTACACCAATTTCCGGGTGTTTTGATACCCGTTTTTTAAAACTACCCCCGGAAGTGGTGATTACACCTATGAGAGAACACCAGCGC
>JBASML010000405.1:0-1786 GCA_049656845.1 Syntrophaceticus sp. | reverse complement strand
ATCAAACTGGGACAGTTGCTTAGCACCAGAGCTGATCTGCTGCCGCCGGAGTATCTTCATGAATTAGCTAAATTGCAGGATGAAGTTACTCCAATACCTATGGCACAGGTAGAAAGTATTATACAGCAGGAATTAGGGCGCCCTGTTAGTGATGTATTTGCGGAGTTTGATCCCCAAGCTTTGGCATCCGCGTCTATTGGACAGGTACATCGCGCCAAATTAGTCACCGGGGAAGATGTTGTGGTCAAGATACAAAGGCCGGGGATTGCTCGTCTCATAAAGGTTGATCTGGAGATTCTCGGGGATATAGCCGGAATCATCGAACAAAGAACACAACTGGGAAAGCTGCATAATATTACAGGAATGCTGGTGGAATTTCGCATTTCACTGCTGGAAGAAATTGATTTCAGCCTAGAGTGTAGGAATGCGGAAATTTTGAAAAAGAACATGCAAGAGGATACCCGGATCTATATACCGGATGTTTTTTGGGATTATACAAAACAGCGTGTACTGGTTATGGAGTATGTAGAGGGGAAAAAGATTGCAGGTCGTGAAGAGATGATCGCGGAAGGATATAATCCCCGGTTAATTGCTGAGACCCTGGTTGATGCCATGATCAGGCAGATCTATGTAGATGGTTTCTTCCATAGTGACCCTCACCCTGGAAACCTTGCAGTGCTACCGGAAAACAAAATAGTTTTCATGGATTTTGGCCAGGTTGGTTATCTTGATGAGGAACTGCGTGAAAAGGCGGCAGATACGGTGCTTGCTATGGTGAGGCATGATATCGATGCGGTACTGAAAGGGTTGTTGCGGATTGGCGTAATCCGCGGTCAACCCAACATGAGCAGTTTAAAACGTGACATCAGCAGGTTGGAAAGAAAATACTATGGGATGCCTTTAAAAGATATCGAAGTTGGAACATCCCTTCAGGAGCTGATGGAAGTCGCCTCTCGTTACCAAATAGAGGTGCCAGCTGATTTTGTTATGGCAGCTAAAGCCCTGGTTACCCTGGAGGGTACCATCCGTGAGTTGGCTCCGGAGATCAGTATAGTGGAAATCGCTGAACCATTTGCTGCCAAAGTATTCCTGCGCCGTTATGATCCGCGGCGGATCCTACAGATTGTACAGGAGAATACACTGCAGCTTTTTTCAACTTTCGTTCATTTACCTATGCTTTTAGAGGATCTTATTGATAAAATAAAAGGCGGTCGGCTATCACTGCCCATCGAACACAAAGAGTTGCCCATGGCAGTAAATCAGCTGAGAAAGACTGTACACCGCTTGGCTCTCAGTATTATCCTTTCTAGTCTGCTTATTGCTGGAGCTATTATGGTGAGCATGAATCCTTCATCCTTTATTGCAAAATATCATTTATCAGAAATAATATTTCTATTTGCCTTTATTCTGTCCTTACTGCTGATCATCATTCTTTTCCTCGATTCCAGGAGTTAACTATCTCCTTTAATAAAACTTTTTATGAACAGCAGGAAATTCACTTTCAATAGAGAATATAATATATGAGTTTTAGGGGAATCTGGCATACAGTCGTTTGCAGGTTTCTAGAAAATATGGCTGATTTATGCCAATTATTTAAAAAAGAAAAAGGATTTATTGAATCTTTGTAGAAGCAAATATATAGACATTTAGGAGCACCCATTTTAATAAATTTAATCAACCATTTTGACATGACATAATTGAAAGTAGCAACGAGTAAGAATCAAAAAAGTAGAGCAAATATAAGCAAATACAATTATAATATTTATATTAACTGTGTCCGGATATA
>JBASML010000404.1:0-1766 GCA_049656845.1 Syntrophaceticus sp. | reverse complement strand
GGTCTGGATGAAACAATAAATGGTTCACTGCCGATTAAAAAAGCAGGCGGTAAGATTAACGATGTTCTTTATATTGAAATCGTAGAATAATAGGTGGGTAAGTATTCCTACTTACCCATCCTCCCTGATTAACCTTTGCTTTTTTGCACGGGTTTTTTCTTGAAACATCCCTGTCATGACCTTGACGTAGTTGTGGTAGTGCCTATGGCACTTTATAGCAATACCAGCAGATGATATCACAGTGGCCGAAGTCATTCAGGGGTATTCGGAACTGTCAGGGGGCATTGTTTATACAGATTTCATTACTCGATTGATATAGGTTTGTGTTTCTTTATACGGGGGGATACCCCCGTATTTGCGCACCGTGCCACTGCCTGCGTTATAGGCCGCCAGAGCCAGGGGCAGGTTTCCTCCGAACTCATTTAGTTTTTGTTTTAAATAACGAGTGCCAGCCATGATATTTTGCTCCGCATCAAAGGCATCTGTAACCCCCAGTGATCTGGCAGTAGCCGGCATGAGCTGCATCAACCCCTGTGCCCCACAATGGGAAACTGCCCGTGGGTTGAAGGATGATTCATGTTTGATTACCGCATTGATAACCTTTTCATTGACATTGTATTTCTCACTGGCCCGACTGATTATCTCACTAAAGGGCTCTTTACCACTAATGCCAGTATTGCTTGGGTGACGGCTGAGGTGATGCTGTTCAGCTGAAATTCTGGCATTCCGTGATAAAAGTAAGGATAAGGATTCAAGTAAACGGATTAAAAATACTTTGTGAAACATCGTTCCCTCCTCGAACAATCATATTCAGACGGTCAAGAGTGGTAGACCTGTCGAACACCATACTATCAATTATTATTTCTATTATTTCGCCATTGATGTGGATTATTCCTCCATGAGAATGACGGAATAACGGGCGGAGCAAACAACCATTGATATGGTTGCCCTTCTCATTTCTCTCTCTGGCAGCTCACGTTATCATATTTCTCCGGCTCCTTCCATATGAATCAGGGCTGCGATATTCCACCTAATGCTAAACCCGAGAATGTCAAGGCCCTGATGTTTTCGTTGATAAACTGCAAGAAACAGGCGCACCTATTCTATGCATGTCGGGTTTGATTTCCGATGCATATGATTCGATGAAGAAGACTGTTAGTTTGGTGACAGAAAAAATGAATTCCCTTAAGCCCATTACAGTCATCGGCGGTTTGGTCAATGAATCAGTTTGTCAATATACAGGTGCGGATTACTGGGTAAAAAGCTGTACAGATGGGGCAAATCTTTGCCTTAAAATACTTCAGGAAACAGAAAAAATGCCTTTATCTAACAGCAGATAAACAAATGAGGTGTAGTTATGGGAGCAGTGATTATCGCCTGTCATACTATAAGTGACGAGGTCAACAAAGTAATAGCAGAAGCAGGAATAGATTATCCAGTAATTTGGATTGAATCTGGTCTTCATAATTTCCCGGAAACTCTGCGCGAGAGGCTGCAAGAACAAATAAACAAAATAGCTAATGTAGAACATATTATTCTAGTCTATGGATATTGTGGTAATGCTCTATTGGGTATTTACTCACATAATGCAAAGCTGATTATACCCCGAGTAGATGACTGCATTTCTCTGTTATTGGGCTCCTATCAGAAGCGTGAAGCTCTGTCTAATGAATTAGGAACTTATTTTCTGACCAAAGGATGGATAGAGAACGAAAACAATATTATAAAAGAATATGAGCGTTGTGTGGAACGATATGGTCAAGAAC
>JBASML010000403.1:0-3275 GCA_049656845.1 Syntrophaceticus sp. | reverse complement strand
ACCCGCAAGCGGATTTCCCCCACCAGGTCATCTACCTGTCCTTTGGCTGGGCGCACCTCCACCTCCGGATCGATCAGCCCAGTTGGTCGCACAATCTGTTCCACCACTTGATGGCTGTGGTCGGTCTCAAAAGAGCCCGGAGTTGCAGAAACAAAGATGATCTGTGGAACTTTTGCCAAAAACTCATCAAAGCGCAGTGGCCTGTTATCCAGGGCAGAGGGAAGCCTAAACCCATATTCCACTAAAGTACTCTTCCGACTGAAATCACCCGCATACATACCATTAATCTGCGGTACAGTGATATGTGACTCATCGATCACCACCAAGAAGTCTTCCGGGAAGAAGTCGAGCAAACAGTAAGGTGGCTCTCCTGGCCTGCGCCCGGTCAAGTGCCGGGAATAATTCTCGATCCCTTTGCAGATGCCCACCTCCCGCATCATCTCTAGATCATAACGGGTGCGCTGCTCCAAGCGCTGAGCTTCCAGAAGCTTCCCCTCTTTTCGCAGTTCTTCTAAACGCTCCTCTAGCTCCCCCTGAATCCCTTGAATCGCCTTTTCCATCCGCTCAGGAGAGGTTACATAGTGGGAAGCTGGAAAGACAGCTGCATGGAGGCGCCGGGCCAAGACCTCCCCGGTAAGGGTATCTATCTCTAAAATGCGTTCGATCTCATCGCCGAAGAATTCAACCCGCAGGGCCTTCTCAGTAAAGGAGGCAGGAAAGATTTCTACCACATCCCCACGCACACGAAAGCGGCCCCGGGCGAACTCATAGTCATTGCGCTGATACTGTATATCCACCAGCTGGGCAATTACTTCATCCCGGTCCACCTGCATACCCTGGCGCAGGGAAACCATCATTTTCTTATAGTCAATAGGTGAACCCAAACCATAGATACAAGAAACACTGGCCACGATGATCACATCATCCCGCTCAAAAATGCTAGCAGTAGCCGAGTGACGCAGTTTATCTATCTCCTCATTTAATGAAGAATCCTTTTCTATATAGGTATCAGTCTGAGGAACATAAGCCTCTGGCTGGTAGTAGTCATAATAGCTGACAAAATACTCCACAGCGTGATCCGGGAAAAACTCCCGGAACTCCCCGCAGAGCTGGGCAGCCAGTGTCTTATTGGGGGCAATAACCAATGTAGGTTTCTGTACCTCCTGGATAACTCCAGCGATGGTAAAGGTTTTTCCCGAACCGGTCACCCCCAGCAGTGTTTGAAAAGGCATGCCGGAGATCACCCCTTCACTCAAAGAGGCAATAGCTTTCGGCTGATCCCCGGTGGGAGAAAAAGAACTTTTCAGCTTAAACCCCATCATCATACCCCCTGATCAAATTAGCTGCCGCATTGATCATAAAAAGGCAGCCACTGAGATCTATTCACAAGGCATTATACCATAAAGAAATTATCCACAGAAGAGGTGACAATCACCCAGGAATTCCTGGTATATGCTGACTGCTGCTAATACAGACACCAAAAATTTAACCTGTTGCACAGGATTGATGACAGCTGCCTATTATAAACTAGTACTGAGATGAAGAAATTCCATGGCGCCTAGTTATCCCTGTGGTTAGCGCGCCTGAACCCAGTTCTGCTAAATCCACTTCAACAATAAAACAGGCTTGGCCCTATTAAGCCCCCGTTTATAGAAACATCTCATCAGACCATAATAATATACTCGCAGTCTTTATTTAGTTTCAATTTCTTCTTTTAGGACCCAGGATATAATCTTGTTAATTTCCTCATCTGGTAAGTCAATGCTTTCTATCCCATCCTGCCGTAAAACATCCAGCAACCTAACAGCTTCTGCCAGGTAAGACTTAATCTCTTGAAGTTTTCTGCCCGCTTTTTGAAAGTTAGCTGGCCTTGTATCACCTGTCAGATCCCAGATTATATCAACTGGTAAAGAAGAAAAATCTTGATAACAGCAGGTCGTATCAACCACAGCCACCCGGATTTTAGGAAAGAGCAGCGCCACCCTGTCAGCAGGCTCGATCCAGGAATGAAAGACATCTACTGAATAGCAACGACTTAATGCTTGAACCAAGATCTCCTGCATCACCATGGCTCCGGTCACTGGAAATCCCCTGATCAGATAACACTTTCTACAGCCAGTTAAAAGATGATCGAGGAAATTCATTTCTCCCAGCGCATTAATACCCCCTGCAAAATAGTGATTAAGACCAGACTCCCTCTCCTGGAACTCCTCTACCCAACCAGCAGCCTTTTCCATAAATCCTGTGTCTAACTGGGCACTATATCCAGAACAATATGAATTGTGGATAATTCTGGCAGACTGTAATAACTGTTCAATTTTGTCATAATTCAAAACCCTATTATCTCCTGGCAGATTTCCTCCTGGCAGTTCTGCAACCACTACTTCAAGATGGGAAGGGAAGAATTCCTTGTTGGCACACGGGTGGTCAAAGCTTAGAACACCGAATGCCCTTGAGGAAACTATTAACCCCTCCAGAACCATAGGATCCTCTGCCCTGTGAAAATAGTTCACCAGCAAACCGCGATCTGCCAGTGCCAATCCCAGCAAACGGATGACCAAACTCTGCCCCATAGGTGTATTCCCTTGAAACAGGTACAACCTCTCTAATTTCTTAAAAAGCTCAGGCCAATACGATAAAAACCCTCTCCCGGTCAAGGCACTTGCTAAATAATGTCCGCTCTCGTTTTTCATCCCCATACTCCTACCTGCTGAAATGAGCCAAGTATCGACCCACCCCTTGCAGCATTTTCTACATCTTATTTAACAGAAGAAAGAGGTGTGACAAATTAGTGGTTAGTAGTTAGTTGTTAGCGGTTGGTAATTGGTGGTTAATGGTTTGTGTTCAGTAGAAATAGGAGTCTTGTGAATAATCGCTCTGTACGGCACTTTGCTAAAGGCAATAAAGCAAGCCTGGCCCCGGTAACCGGTAAGACACCAGTCTAATTAGTCTTGCGAATAAAACGCTTGAGGAAGTTTTTGAGGGGGCTTCCCATGGCAAAGTCAACATTAGGACAGTCTCCGGGCTCAGGAACAGTTATCACCCCAAAAGAAGAACCAGGTTTACAATGCACCCTGACAAACCTGGTTTCCCCGGATTCCTTGGAGAACTCCAGCATAAAAGAGGGCCCTAGAAAATCCAGCCCCTGTGATAGTTCCAAGCAAGAATTGACAGCCTGACCACCCACACTATGGATCACATCCCCGGATCTGATTCCGGCAAGATGGGCAGGTGACCCCTTGATCACATCCAGCACCATCACTCCAGTAGATGGA
>JBASML010000402.1:0-1841 GCA_049656845.1 Syntrophaceticus sp. | reverse complement strand
CACTTCTGTGGGTTAACTAATATTGTTATATTTCGTGCTAAACTTGCAATTTCCTTCTTGCTTTCTTATTTATATTTCGGGGCCAGGCTTGATTTAAGGTGGTATTAAATGCTTTGATCCGTCATTCTACTGATTCCGAATAGTAACCAGATTTGCACTCAATATCATATAAAATGCGGAATTTAGCCAGGTGTACTTCCTCATCATAGAATATTTCTCTTATTATGTCTTGTATTTCTCTGGACTGCGCCTTTTGGAGAATCCTTTTATATTTTGTTATAGCGGCACTTTCACCCTGGATAGCTATTTTGATCCCTTCGCAGTAGCTCGGAATCTCTGTAGGGAAAACAGGCTGTAGTGTTTCTTCCGGTATGGTGCCGGTTAACCGTTCAAGCAATATGGTCAGTGCGGCGGCGTAGTCTAGTTCATCTTTACGGGCCACGGCAAAGGAATCAACACCGGCATAACTTGTTGATAAATCTCGCATCTGTGCATAAAAAACCGCCGTTTTTCGTTCATCTAAAAGCGCTGCCCTCAACTCTTTGATTAGCTCATAATATGTATCATCATAATGTATACTCATTTTCACGCATCCTTTGTTTATGCTATTGCATAATATTCTGGATGTGTGTTATGAGTGTGTGCTAATAACTATCAGAGCGATAATTTCCTTCCCTGGTTTTATTACTTCCCCGGTCAACGCCCATATTTTTAGGGTATAATAATTAAAATGTTACAGGAATTGAAGGTGTGCTAATTGAATGACCGGCAGTCAGGGTATCTCTTGACCCACAGAATTGTCTCCTGGGCCAAGTGGTTCATTGAACAGAATGTATCTCCAGGGGATATTTGTGTCGATGCCACTGTGGGAAATGGCAATGATACATTATTTCTTGCGGAATGCGTAGGAGAACAAGGAAGGGTATATGGGTTTGATATTCAATCGGCTGCCATTGAAAACACCAAACAGAAGTTGGCTGCAGCGGGTATGCAAGAAAGAGTTACTCTGATCCAGAAAAACCACGCATACATGGGCCGTTATTTGGAACCTGATACTATAAAAGCAGTGATGTTCAATCTAGGGTATCTCCCTGGGGGTGACTCTCATCTGATTACCAAACCGGATTCAACAGTGCAGGCACTAAAAACCGCTTTACATCTACTTAAAAGAGGTGGTATAGCAACAGTTGCTAGTTATAGAGGACACCCAGGCGCCATAGAAGAGTATATAAATGTTTATGAGTTCTTTACAAAACTTAGCCCAAAAAAATTCAACGTTCTACGTCTTGAACCCATCAACTATGGCAATCTTCCTCCAGTTCTGTTTGTGGCTCAAAAATATTAATGGGGCAGCGAGCGCTCACAAGTATATGGGACATCCTATATTGCCTTATCTCTCTCTTTCATATCATAAAAAAACCGGTTTTTTAACCGGCTTAATACTTTTTTTTATTTATTACTGCTAAAAATCATAATCGTTGCTATTTCCCTCATCGTCAGTATCTATAATTTCCTCGAGAGATATTTTAATGGAGTATTTACTGCTGCAAGAACAAGCAACCATAACAGCCAGTGATTCCAATCTTTTTTCAAGTTCAACTGCTAAAAAAATACCTTCTAAACTGAAACTAAAGCCTTTAGTATCAAAAGTAGCATCTTCTTCTGAAGTTTCAATATCCTCTTCTGTAATTTTCATGGTTTCCTGAACTTCAACTGTTCTCCTGCGTGGCCTATAAGTTGGTGGCCACTTATCGCTCATTATATCTGTTGTGGCAACCACTGTACCACTGTGATCCTTTTGAATCCCTAAAATACGTCTAATTTTTCTTACGAAACTGGTC
>JBASML010000401.1:0-5762 GCA_049656845.1 Syntrophaceticus sp. | reverse complement strand
CGCTGTATCTATGGGTACTACAGATTACCTTACTGGAGTCAAACAAGCAGAAATAATTGTTCTTGCCATACCTGTTGGAGATCTTGTGGCTGTTGCCAGGGAGATTGCCCATTATATTTCACCTGATGCCATTGTTACTGATGTGGGCAGCACCAAAGTAGAGGTCGTATCTGAGCTTGAAGAGTTATTTCCTTCACGTTTTGTGGGTGGTCACCCCATGACTGGTTCTGAAATTTCAGGAATTAGGGGGGCTGAACAGTATCTTTTTGAAAATGCCATTTATGTGCTTACACCTACTGGACGAACAGATGCCAAGGCATTACGAAAGATCCAGGAGATGGTTGATGATACAGGGGCTTTCTCCTGTTTTTTATCCCCGGAGGATCACGACCGGATCGTGGCAGCAATCAGTCACCTGCCCCATTTGCTGGCAGTAGCCCTCATGAATCTGGCAGCGGATTTCTCGGATCAATACCCCCAGGCTCTTACATTAGCTGCAGGTGGGTTCCGGGATATGACGCGTATTGCTTCCAGCAGCCATGTTATGTGGAAAGATATCTTTGCGACTAACCGCCGGCATATAATCGAATTCAGCCGCTGCTTTCGTGAGCAGCTGACTCACTTGGAAAAGCTTCTAGAAGGAGAAGACTTAGATATGCTTGTTTCCTTTATGCAGCGGGCTAGCCGGGAACGCCAAAAGATACCCAGTAAATTAAAGGGCACTCTCCCCAGTCTTTACGAACTGGTTTGTACGGTGCCTGATCGTCCGGGCAGTATTGCTCTGCTGGCGGGACTTTTGGGGGATGAAGGAATAAACATAGCTGATTTGGAAATGATCAGGATTCGGGAGGGGGAGGGAGGCACAATAAAGATAGGGTTTAAGACAGAGGAGGAAATGGAAGATGCTTTCCAAGTGTTATCTCAAGCTGGCATCACCGTAAAAAGAAGAAAGTAGGGTGAGTAAAGATGAAACTGCTTATTTCACCTGGTCAAGGACTATCTGGTCGCTGTTCTGTTCCGGGGGATAAGTCTATTTCCCACCGTGCTGCTTTGATAGCTTCTATAGCAGAAGGGGAGACACAGGTTTTTAATTATTCAATGGGAGCAGACTGTTTACATACGCTGCAATGTCTGGAAAGATTAGGGGTTGTGATAGAGAAAACAGACCGCTGTATTCGAATAACAGGAAGAGGCCTGGATGGTTTAAAAGAACCGAGAGATATTTTAAATACCGGTAACTCCGGGACTACAATGCGCCTCTTGCTGGGGCTTTTAACTGGCCAGGACTTCTTTGCGGTGTTGACAGGTGATGAGTCTTTGTGCCAACGCCCAATGGGCAGGGTGATTACCCCATTAGCGATGATGGGGGCACAGATCTGGGGAAGATCCGAAAACAGATATGCACCTCTTGCCATCAGAGGAACAAGTGAAGTTCGACCAATCGAGTACAGGCTTCCCGTTCCCAGTGCCCAGGTGAAATCCGCCCTTCTTTTGGCTGGCTTAAAGGCACCCGGGACCACCACCATCATCCAACCTCTACCCAGCAGGGATCATACCGAAAGAATGCTACAGGTATTTGGGGCATCTTTGAGAATGATGGGGAATGTAATCCATCTTGAAGGAAATAAAAGATTAAAAGGGCAAGTTGTTCAAGTGCCAGGTGATATATCTGCAGCTGCTTTTTTGATTGTTGCTGCGACGCTGATCAAGGACAGCGAAATTCTAATTCAAAATGTTGGGATTAACCCAACCAGGACCGGGATCCTTGATGTACTGGAAATGATGGGTGCTGAGATTGAAATACAGAATTTGCGTTCCTGGAATAACGAACCGGTGGCCGATTTGTTGGTCAGGTCTGCAGAACTAAGAGGCACTGTTATAGAAGGTGAGTTACTTCCCCGGGTTCTGGATGAAATACCTGTGCTGGCAGTTGCAGCAGCAGCAGCACAAGGGGAGACAGAAATTAATGATGCTGGTGAACTTCGGGTGAAGGAAACGGATCGTTTGCGGGCAATAACAACTGAACTGCAAAAAATGAAAGTGGAGATCAAGGAAAAGCCAGAAGGGTTATGGATTAGGGGCGGCCAATTACAGGGTGCCCGGGTGAGTTCTTGGGGGGATCACAGAATTGCCATGGCCCTGGCTATAGCAGGCCTTGCAGCCAGAGGAGAAACCCTGGTTGATGATGCGGAATGTTTAGATATTTCATTTCCTACTTTTTCTGAGCTGTTTAGAGGGTTAGGAGCAGGGATGGCTGTGCAAAACTAGTCAGATGGTCAAAATTATGTTAAAATAATGGCTGGAGTGAGTAAAGTGCCCCGTAGGCCGAATATAGCTATTGATGGACCGGCTGGTTCCGGGAAGAGTACAGTTGCCAAAGAGTTGGCACATAGATTAGGTATGCTATATGTTGATACAGGTGCCATGTACCGAGCTGTAACATATTTTGCCCTAAAATCAGGCATCGATATAGAAAATGAAGTGGAACTGGATGCTTTAGTAAGAAAGATCCGGTTTTCACTTGTTAGGTTTATTAAGGATAACAATGTTACTCTTTGGTGTAATGGAGAGGATGTTTCCCCTTACCTGCGCGAAAAAGAGGTTTCCTGCCATGTAGCAAAGGTTGCTGCGGTAGCCTCTGTGCGTGAGTATCTTACCTGTTATCAGCGGCTTTTTGCCCGGACCGGTGGAGTGGTTATGGAGGGGCGGGACATAGGTACTGTAGTCCTGCCAGATGCCGAGTATAAGTTTTTTTTGACAGCATCGCTGGATGTAAGGCTAAAGCGGCGAGGGAAGGAACTCCAGACCACGGGAAAGTCATGGACAGAGGAAGAGCTTTGTCGCGAACTGATCTACCGTGATGAGATGGATCGTAAGAGAGAAATAGGGCCTTTAAAGAAAGCCCCTGATGCAGTGGTTATCGATTGTACTAATCTGACAGTAGAACAAGTTATTAGTAAGATGCTGGAATGTTACGGAGGGGGTTAGCGTATTGTTTTATCAAATCTGTCGCAGCCTACTCCGTTTTTTCTTTAGTGTGTTTTGCAGATGGCAGGTTGAGGGAGAAGATAATTTACCACAGGAGGGGCCAGTACTGGTTATTGCTAATCATTTCAGCTACTGGGACCCGGTTGCGGTGGCTTGTGCATTGGGGAGACAGGTGCACTTTATGGCGAAAAGTGAACTATTTTCATATCCAGTGCTTGGATTTTTGATTAAGAATCTGGGTGCTTTCCCGGTTAGCCGCCAGCGCCGTCTTGATCGCCAAGCCCTCAAGATGGCATTAACCTTACTTGATGAAGGGAAGGTTGTCTCTCTTTTTCCTGAGGGGACCAGGAGCAAAACGGGAGAACTTCTTCCCCCATTGCCAGGGGTAGCATTTCTTGCCCAGAAGGCCGATGTACCTATATGCCCTGTTGCCCTCTTGCGAAAAAAACGTTTTTTTGGCAACAACTTATTTCCTTGTTATCATGTTAAAGTAGGGGAAGTATTTACTATCGAAAAGACAGGAAAGCGAGATTATCAGGCAGATGCCGATTTTATGATGGCAAAGATCAAGGAATTAATAGAATCTTCGATTTAAATAGCAGGAATCTTTTTATAGTTGCCGAAAAAACTATAAGAAAGGGGTAAAATAATCAAGAGAGAAATTGTTCGTGCTAAAACCGCCGGTTTTTGTTTCGGTGTGCGGAGGGCATTAGAATTAGCAGAAAAAGCTTTGGCGAATAATGATAGAATATATTCGCTGGGGCCACTTATCCATAATCCCCATGTTGTCGCCTCTTTAAGGGAACGGGGGGTTGAGGTAATCCAAGACTTAAGCTCTGTGCCTGGGGAACAGGTTCTGATCAGATCTCATGGAGCTGCTCCTATGATTTTTCAGAAGGCAAAAGAGACAGGTACTATTCTCATTGATGCTACCTGTCCCTTTGTGAAAAGGGTACAAAAACTGGCAGCGGACCTGGTCCGCAAGGGATATCAGGTTATGATTGTAGGGCATGAAGACCATCCAGAAGTGCAGGGTATATTGGGTTGGGCAGGTGGGGGAGCAGTTGTCATACAATCCATTTCTGACATAAAAAAGCTTGAGATCGATAAACAAAGGGTGGGCATACTAGCCCAGACCACCCAAAACAGGTCCGAGTATTTTAATATAGTACAGGAATTACTGGGCAAAACTCAGGAACTGCGAATATTTGATACAATATGTCATACCAGCCAAGCACGACAGGAAGAAGCCGCAAGGATTGCACAGAAAGCTGATATAATGTTTGTTATTGGCGGTAAAAATAGTGCTAATACATGCCAACTGGTGGAGATTTGTCGAAAAAATGTACCAACATATCATATTGAAGATGCTGCTGAACTAACACCAGAAATGCTGCATGGAGCATTTATTATAGGGGTAACTGCTGGGGCCTCGACCCCAGATTGGATAATTGAGGAGGTTATTGAGAGAATGACGATGTATGACGAAGAGCTGGAGAAAGTAAAGGAGGGGGAGGTAGAGGCTGTCACCAATACTATCCAGGAGGCAGTAACCGAAGATGCACCTGTAGAAAATCAGGAGTCATCTGAACCTGATCAAATGGAAAATCAGGAATCAGCTGAACCCGGTCAAATGGAAAATCAGGAATTATCTGAACCTGATCAGATGGAAAATCAGGAGTCATCTGAACCTGATCAAGAGGAAATGATGAACCTTGATTTGGGGACACCCCGCCAAATTAAGCAGGGTGATCTGATCAGCGGAGTAGTTGTACAGGTGCGAGATGATGAGGTTTTGCTTGACATTGGAGGAAAATCAGAGGGTGTTATCCCACGCCGTGAGCTATCCTTGAAAGATGCCGATGATGTTCTGGAAAACATCAATGTAGGGGATGTTCTGGATGTTTATGTCCTTCGTGTCGACAATGACGAGGGGCATCTGATCCTCTCTAAAAAACGGGCAGACAGGACCAAGGCCCTTGACTTTCTAGAGAAAGCTATGGAGGAGAATACAGAACTTGCCGGGGAAGTTGTCCGGGTAGTAAAAGGTGGGCTGCTTGTTGATGTGCAAGGGGTCCGTGGATTTGTACCTGCCTCACTGATTGAGCGCGGCTATGCCGGCGATCTGGAAAAATATCTTGGAAAGACATTACGTTTGCGTGTGATTGAGTTTGACCGCAATAAAGCAAAGGTTGTGCTTTCTCAAAAGGCTATCCTTCAGGATGAGTTTCTAAGCGCCCAGAAGGAGCTCTGGGACACAATTGAGGCTGGGGAGATCAGAAAGGGCACTGTTAGGCACCTGACAAATTTTGGTGCTTTTGTGGATCTAGGAGGGGTAGATGGACTTCTCCATATTTCTGAATTGTCCTGGGGGCGTGTGAAACATCCCAGTGAGGTAGTCCAAGAAGGGGATGAAATAGAGGTTTATGTGCTCTCAGTGGATAAAGAAAACAAACGCATCTCCTTAAGCCTCAAGCAGGTTCAGGGCAATCCCTGGGATACTGTTGATGAGCGCTATAATGTCGGGGAGATTGTTACAGGTACAGTGATGAGGACGGTTTCATTCGGTGCTTTTGTTCAGTTGGAGCCTGGTGTTGAGGGGCTGGTCCATATTTCACGTATGGCAGATTACCATGTGGCAAAGCCTGAGGATGTTGTCAATGCCGGGGATGAGGTACAGGTAAAGATTCTTGATATTAACAAACATGATCAGAGGATCAGCCTGAGCATCAAAGATGCCCAAGAAGGTATAGCCGAAGAAAAGGGAAACGATC
>JBASML010000400.1:0-4616 GCA_049656845.1 Syntrophaceticus sp. | reverse complement strand
AGACACTGGTAGACCCACAATCTAAGCCAAGTAAAGAGGATATAAGTGAATGGATGGCAGCGGCGATGCCTATATTAGATGGCCCATCATCAGGGAAAATGTGGGTCAAATATGTTCTAAGGCCATTAACCTCGGCCAGAATAGCATGAGCATGAGGTTAATAAAAAAATATTCGGGGGCATACCCACTTAGTCTTGACACTAACTCACCTTATATTCTTCTTGACAAATATCAGTTCTCTGTTTAAGATTGGATGTAATTAAATATTTTTTCGCAGAGGAGAGATGAGTTGAGATGAGTTTGAGAAGAGTCGTGCTTGATGAGCGCGAGATCCCACAGGTATGGTATAATCTGCAGGCAGACCTGCCTGTACCACTGCCAACCCCCTTACATCCCGTTACCCGCGATCCATTAAAGCCAGATGACCTTGCTGCTATCTTTCCGGCTGATCTTATTGCCCAAGAGATGACTCAGGAGCGCTATATCGATATTCCTGAGGAAGTGATGGATATCTATCGCTCCTGGAGGCCCACACCACTTTATCGTGCCCTGAAACTGGAACAAGTTCTCGAGACACCGGCACAGATCTACTACAAATATGAGGGCACCAGCCCTGCTGGAAGCCATAAGCTAAATACTGCTGTGCCTCAAGCTTATTACAATAAGAAGGCTGGTATCAAACGCCTGACAACAGAAACAGGTGCAGGACAATGGGGAAGTGCTCTTGCTATTGCCTGTCAATTCTTTGGCTTGGAGTGCAAGGTTTACATGGTGCGTGTCAGCTACAATCAAAAGCCATATAGAAGATCTTTTATGGAGGCTTACGGTGCTCAGGTGATATCCAGTCCCAGCCAGGAAACAGAGGCAGGGAGAAGGGTTCTGGTAGAACAGCCTGATACTCCGGGTACCCTGGGAACTGCCATCAGTGAGGCTGTTGAAGAGGCTGTCCAATACCAGGACACAAATTATTCACTGGGCAGTGTGTTAAACCATGTCTTGCTACATCAATCAGTGGTTGGCCAGGAAACTAAAGCACAGATGGAGAAGGTAGGATGTTTGCCCGATATCATCATTGGCTGCCATGGGGGAGGCAGCAATTTCGGCGGTTTGATTGCTCCTTTTGTCAGAGATAAGCTTGAAGGGAAAGGGATGCGTATCATAGCTGTTGAGCCCTCATCATGCCCTACACTTACCGAAGGAGAATATAGATACGATTACTGTGATACTGCCGGTTTAACGCCTTTATTAAAAATGTACACACTGGGGCACCAGTTTACACCCCCAGGAATCCATGCTGGCGGATTGCGTTATCACGGAGCATCACCTATTATCAGCAGTTTGTATAATAACAAGGTGATTGAGGCACAGGCATATCCTCAAACAGATATTTTTCAAAGTGCAATTACCTTTGCCAGGAGTGAAGGAATTCTCCCAGCCCCGGAATCTGCCCATGCCATTCATGCAGCAGTAGTGGAGGCACTAAAAGCTCGGGATGCCGGGGAAGAAAAAGTAATCCTCTTTGGCTTGAGCGGTCACGGCTATTTCGACATGTCCGCCTACGAAGATTATTTAGCGGGCAGATTAAATAATGGTTAGGAGATTTGCGACCTATATACACAGATTTCACATGATAGTAGTTGCGTGATGATGACAATCACCAGAAGAGGGGCAAGTATTCTTGCATTAGTGGGTGGTGAATCATCAATAGACAGAGTGCAGGCTGTCTGGTGCAGGCAGCCTGTTTCTTATGGTGTTAACAGAGTATTACTCGTATATCCAGAGCGGGTTATTTGGAAACAGTTAACAGGGCATGGACGGGGGCTTGTTATAGATAAGGTGACAGGCACCTGGGATCTGTCCATGATCCAATAACTAACCACTGACCACCAATCTCGTTGACACCCTGAAGTTATGCGTGTTAGAATAACCTAAATGTTTTGAGGAAAAGGAAGAGGAAGGAAATGCGATTGCAAGGGACTATGCAAATCAATAATCAAGGGCATTTGGAAATCGGTGGCTGTGATGTGGTGGGGCTGGCTGACAATTTTGGAACCCCGCTGATGATCATCGATGAGGTTTTACTCCGGGAAAACTGCCGTGGATACTACCAAGCCTTTACTCAGAATGATGGTGACGGGGTCTTGTATGCATCCAAAGCCTTTCTGTCCACAGCTGTTGCCAGGATCATCCAAAAGGAGGGTTTGGGGCTTGATGTTGTTTCCGGAGGGGAACTGACCATTGCTTTAGCGGCTGGCTTTCCACCAGAAAAGATATTTTTTCATGGTAACAATAAATCAGCCCCAGAGCTCAAATTTGCTCTCAGCTGTGGGGTCGGCAGGATTGTTGTCGACAACCTTTATGAAATAGAACTGCTTGAGCAGATCAGTGCTGCAGGAGGATACCGGCCCTCGGTCCTACTCAGGTTAGCCCCGGGAGTTGATGCTCATAGCCATGCTTATATTTCTACAGGACAAGTGGACTCCAAATTTGGGTTCAACATTTTTGGAGGGGATGCTCTGGGTGCGGTTAAGGCAGTTTTAAAATCTCCTTACCTTATTTTGAAAGGTGTTCATTGCCATATTGGCTCCCAGATCTTTGAGCTCGATGCTTTCCGCTGTGCTGCCCGGGTGATGATGGACTTTCTGCAGGAGGCACGAAATTGTACCGGCTGGACTGCAGCTGAGCTTGATCTAGGAGGTGGGCTTGGGGTTTATTACACCTCTGGAGATACACCCCCAACGATAGAAGAATATGCTGAAGTGATCAAGGATGCTGTCATCCAGAAATGCAAGGAATATGATTTTCCCAGGCCGCGTCTTTTCGTTGAACCAGGGAGATCGATTATCAGTCCCCCGGGAACAACTGTTTATACATTGGGGAGCAGCAAGGAGATCCCCGGGGTAAGGAAGTATGTGGCTGTTGATGGGGGAATGACCGACAATCCACGTCCTGCGCTATACCAGGCTGAATATGAGGGGATCATTGCCAATAAGGCTGCTGCCGAACCTGAGGAAGAAGTAGCCATAACTGGAAGGTGTTGTGAATCTGGCGATATGCTGATTTGGGATCTTGCGGTTCCCAGGATTGAGCCCGGTGATCTGCTGGCAGTATCCTGTACCGGGGCCTATAACTACACTATGTCCAGCAACTATAATGCATTGACTCGCCCTGCGGTGATTTTAGTTAGGGATAGCCATGCTCATATCATTGTGAAGAGGGAAACCTGGGGAGATTTGATCAGACTGCACTGTATTCCCGAACACCTCTTTTAATTTATAAGTAACAGGGGGATGCTTAATGCTTGATTTTAACCTTACCCGTATGCTGCTCTGGCTTCCTGCAGTGATCATAGCATTAACTTTTCATGAATACGCCCACGCCAGGGTTGCTGATCAACTGGGGGATCCCACTGCACGCTATATGGGGAGAATGAGCCTTAATCCCTTGGCGCACCTCGATCCCATAGGTTTTATAATGCTCCTTGTCGCGGGATTTGGTTGGGCAAAACCAGTTCCGGTTAACCCCTTAAATTTCCGCGGCGACCGAACCAAGGGGATGATGCTGGTTTCTGCAGCAGGACCCCTGATGAATCTTTTTATAGCCTTTTCTGCGGCACTGGTCTTGAATTTTGCTCTGCCGGGCACTCAGATGCTTTATTCTAACGCACCACTGGTTCAAATCATGTGGTCAATTGTGATCATTAATGTTTATCTGGCTGTGTTCAACTTGATTCCTATACCACCACTGGATGGCTCCAAGGTGCTGGCTGGTTTGCTGGGCTCTGATGAATTTCTTTACAAATTGGAAAGATACAGCATGATTATCCTGCTGGTTTTGATATTCAGCGGTTTTATAGGTATGGTGCTGGTTCCAGTGGCTAATGTTATTATTGGCTTTCTTTACAAGCTAGCTGCCTTAATTGTTTCACCCTTTGTGGGGTTCTAATAATTAATTAAAGAAGGGGTATTAATGAAAAAAGACACGATCTTGAGTGGTATGCGTCCTACCGGGAGGCTGCATTTGGGGCATTTAAGTGTTCTTGAGAATTGGCGCCAGTTCCAGGATAAATACAACTGCTACTATATGGTTGCCAACTGGCATGCCTTAACAACTGCCTTTGATGATCCAGGTTTAACTGTAGAGGCCACAAAAGATATGGTTCTGGACTGGCTGATGGTAGGGATTGATCCAGAGCAGAGTACACTCTTTGTCCAGTCTGAGGTTAAAGAGCATGCTGAACTGGATCTGCTTCTTTCTTTAATCACACCGCTCTCCTGGCTGGAGCGCTGCCCTACCTATAAGGACCAGGTGCAGCAGTTCCGGGAACAAGGCAAGGATATTACTACATATGGCTTTTTGGGCTATCCCCTGCTCATGGCTACAGATATTATTATCTACAAGGCAAACCTTGTCCCAGTAGGAGAAGACCAACTCCCACACCTGGAATTCTGCCGGGAGGTGGTGCGGCGGTTTAATTATCTCTATCAAGAGGTTTTTCCCGAACCTCAGCCCTATCTAGCTGAGGTAGCCACCATCCCAGGGCTCGACGGCAGGAAGATGAGCAAAAGTTACGGCAATGAGATTCCGCTCTTTTCTAATCCCGAAGAGATCAAGTC
>JBASML010000399.1:0-1807 GCA_049656845.1 Syntrophaceticus sp. | reverse complement strand
GGCATTGATGGATATGATGATGGTGGAGGTGTACGATAGGCTTAACCAGATTCCCAGATGACCGGGGATTTACTGCAACACCGGCTGATAACCATCTTCGATTCTCCGGTATAGCCGCCTTTCCCTTCCAGGAAGGTAATGCCTCTACCAGTTAATAGCTTCTAATCAATGACATAGATAAAAATGGACAGAAAATATTAGCAAAAAAGGGTATTGAGATATAGGTGATAGGTGATACCTATATAGGCAAAGTAAACCCTTTACCAGAAACCTCAGTAGTTTCAGAGATAAACATAAATGCATTGGGGTCAAGCTTCAAGACAATATCCTTCAACTTAGGAATCTCAAAGTTGTTCACCACACAGCTGATAACCATCTTTGATTCTCCGGTATAGCCGCCTTTCCCTTCCAGGAAGGTAATGCCTCTACCGAGTTTCTCCATGATCTGCTCGGCGATTTTGTTGTTTTCATTAGATATGATCGTCACTGATTTATAGCTGCTTAAGCCTTGCAGTACCTTATCTGTAACAGCTCCTAACACCCACATGCTAACAATAGTATAAAGGGCAATTTTCAGATCAAAAAGAAATAAAGACAAGAGGATTACAACCACATTAAAATAGAAGAAACACGCACCAATTGAGATGTTCCATCTCTTCTTAGCGATCATAGCTAGGATATCAGCACCACCGGCTGATGCCCCTGCCCGCAAAATAATACCACCACCTATTCCACTGACGACCCCAGAGAAAATAGCAGCCAGGAAGAGGTCGAGCTCAGGAACAGGTATATAAGGCTCAGTGAGCGGCAGGGCAGCTGTCAGGGCCAGTGTGCCGATTAAACTATACAGTATAAAATTAAGATTTAATTCCCTTAAGCCCAAGATAAACACAGGGATATTTAAGATTAGAATACCTATAGGAAGTGGGATGTTGAACAGGTAATTGCCGATCAGTGCAATTCCAGTAAGCCCCCCGGATAATAAACCATAAGGCACAACAAGTACATTGTACGCTATTGCTACAATAACTGAGCCGAGGGTAATGGGCAGTATTTTTTTAATGAACAGCCATATATTATTTAGTATTTTAACTAGGTCAATCTTTATTGTGATTTTTTTCAACATCGTTGCAGCCTCTCGAAAAAATTTCACGTAACACATGGATATTATATCTTATAAAAGATTGATGTCAATTTCATTTATTTATCATTTCTTCCTAGGTGGTCGAGGCCCGTAAAATTGGTAGTACTGGCACTCGATCCTGCCATTGTAGAGCTTACGCCTTCGATCAGCTCGCCGACCAAACAGTTTTTCAAAGTTCTGATGAGAAGTGAGTACATATAAAGACCAGGTATCCAGGGGTTTGAAAACCCGTCCCATCTGCCGGTAAAGCTCTTCCACCTCTTTGATATCCTCCAGCCGCTCACCATACGGCGGGTTGCAGATCAGGCAACCGTATTTTCTCTTGGTACGCAGATCAGCCACAGGCATCTGCTGGAATGAGACATAATCGTTGACACCCGCCAATTTGGCGTGATAGCGGGCAATACTCATCACCTTAGGGTCGATATCTGTACCCCTGATGTTGAGTTTAATGTTCCGACAGATCAGATCCTCAGCTTCCTGGCGTGTCTCACTCCAAAAGCGCTGAGGAATATGAGGCCAACTTTCTGCAGCAAATTCCCTGTGTAGGCCAGGAGCAGCATTAAGCCCGATCAAAGCAGCCTCAATGGGTATTGTTCCAGAGCCGCAGAAAGGATCAAGGAGTATGCGCTCAGGGTTCCAGTAGCTGAGATTAATCATGGC
>JBASML010000398.1:0-3585 GCA_049656845.1 Syntrophaceticus sp. | reverse complement strand
GCTTAATGCCGCAGGCATTCACTTCAACGACTAATAACCAATAACCAATAACCAATAACCAATAACCAACGACTAACCACCAACCACCAACCACTAAAAAAAGCTGCCCCGTAGTTTTTTGGGACAGCCTCTTTTGGGTTTTGTTTTTGGTATTATTTAGATTATTAATTCTGCTCTTCGTTCTCTGCAGAAGGTGCAGTGGCCATCTTCATAAAGTGTTTGATAAGATCGATGGGCAGTGGGAAGATGACGGTGCTGGACTGGTTAACTGCGATCTCCCGTAGTGTCTGTAAATAGCGAAGCTGGATTGTGGCCGGGTTCTGGGAGATGATATCAGCTGCTTGAGCCAATGTTTTCGATGCCTGGAATTCACCATCGGCGTGGATAAGCTTGGCTCTCCTTTCCCTCTCGGCTTCTGCCTGAGCTGCCATTGCCCGCTGCATGTTAGGCGGCAGTTCTACATCTTTAACCTCTACAGTGCTGACCTTGATTCCCCAAGGCTCTGTGCCCTCATCGATGATGTGCTGCAGGCGCTGGTTGATGGCTTCACGTTTCGATAACAGCTCATCCAATTCAGACTGTCCAAGGACACTTCTGAGGGTTGTCTGGGAGAGCTGAGAGGTGGCCTTGATAAAATCGTATACCTTAATTACAGAGTCTACTGGATTGAGAACCCTGAAGTAGACTACGGCGTTTACCTTAACGGTAACGTTGTCTCTGGTAATGACCTCTTGGGATGGCACATCCATGGTAATTACACGCAAGTCGACTTTCTGCATTCGTTCAATACCTGGAATCAGAAAGATGATTCCAGGCCCCCTTGCCCCAACACAACGCCCAAGGCGGAAGATTACACCGCGCTCATACTCTTGCACGATGCGAAGTGAGGATGCAAGAAGCAGTAGGATCAGAATAATTAGCGGAAAAAAACCTGACATTTTATTCCCCGGGAGGCAGATGTTTTCCTCCCGGGATGTCACCCCTTTCTGTATAATATTCTTTTTTCTTTTGGTACTTGACATCCATTATGACAGTTAATATAGGTTTAATCAATACGCTTTACTTTCAACTTCAGCCCATCGATTCCAGTGACGAGTACTCTTTCCCCAGCTTTAATAGGGCCATCTTCAGCCACAGCTTTCCAGAGTTCACCTGCTACAAAAATTGTCCCTTCAGGCTGCAGGTCAGTTCGAACCTCTGCCTCCTTTCCGATGAGTTCTTCACTGCCTGTTGTTACTGCCCGCTTTTGTCCTTTGATGATAGCTATAACGAGAAGGGCCATCAGGGCGGTAAAAAATAATGCTGTGGTTACAATCAGGCCGATGCTTACCCCTAAACCCGGGGGGCCTCCGCTGAACAGGAGCAGTGAACCGGTAACAAAGGAAACAACACCTCCAGCCCCTAGAATCCCGTGACTGGCTACAAATGCTTCGGCAATAAAGAGTGCGAAGGCTAAGATGATCAAAAGAACCCCTCCCCAATATGCATTTAGTGTACCAAGAGAATAAAGTCCCAACAAGAGTGATATTGCTCCAACAACTCCAGGGAAAATAAGTCCAGGGTGGTAGATTTCCACCATGATCCCGGCCATACCTACGGTCATCAAAATATAAGCCAAATCCGGATTGCTTATGTCAAGAAGGAGCTTTTCAATGGAGTTCATAGGAACCCTCTGAATGGGGGCATCCTTAGTTTGAAGCTTTACCTCCATGCCGTTGCTTAAGGTTACTTTTTTACCGTCAGTCTGCTGGAGCAGTTCATTTAGATCTCTTGCTCGCAGGTCAATCAGTTTTAATTGGAGAGCCTCGCTATCAGAGTATGATTTGCTTTCCCGTACCGCCAGTTCCGCGGCTTCGGCGTTTCTTCCTCTCATCTGAGCCAGAGAGCGCACCCAGGCAGCGGCATCTTCTGTGATTTTTTCGCTGGGAATATCCTGCTGTTGTTGATCTTGCCCCTGGCCGATAGATACAGGGTGGGCTGCACCAATACGGCTGCCTGGAGCCATGGCTGCTATATGTGAGGAGATTGTAATGAATGTTCCTGCAGATCCCGCCCAACCCCCGGCAGGAGAAACATAAACAATGATCGGCACCTGGGCATTGACAATGGTTGTTACTAGTTCCTGGGTTGTAGAGTAAAGGCCCCCTGGGGTGTTCAGTTCAATAACACATGCCGCAGCACTCATACTTTCCGCCTGCTGAATAACGCGTTCACAGTATTTGGCTGCAATGGGTACCACAGCACCGTCATAACGGGCGACAACTACTGGCTGAGCATGACCAGGTGCTGTTTGTCCTGGTGCAGCCAATGTGGTGACAGCTATGATAAGGGATATAAACAAAATACTGCTGTAAATTAGAGTTTTTTTAAGTATACTCCATTTTTTCCTCATCTTTTTCCAACCCTTCTGTTAATAACTCGTTTGCTTGTATATTCTACGTTTTCAACACATCTCCCTTCTTTTTTGGTTTCCTTAATCTCAGTAAAAAAAGGCGGTGGCATACTGCATACTGCCATCGTCCTTTTTTGCCGTTATTAATGAATTATATTACTGCTTATCCTTACCTGGAACAGCTATTTAAGGGGTTTTTAAACTGAGGCTGATGCTTAAAAATAGCGCACCTATTTTAGTAGGTGCGCACTAAAAAAAACAGCGTAATTTAAACAGCGGAATTTTTAAGTTAATCATTTCGATTTTCTGTGTTGGTTTCTCTGTTGGGTTCTTCTGCCAGTGCTTCCTGGCCAGCCTTAATTAGTTTTTTTACCATCTGGCCACCGATTTTACCTGCCTCCCGAACTGAGAGGCTTTCTCCGGCTCTAGCGAGGTCATCATCAAGTCCCAGTTCTCTAGCGGTTTCCCATTTTAGTTGTTCATGGGGTCCTGGTTTCTTTTTTTTCTTCTTTTTTACTGCTGATGTTTTTTTAGTTGCCATATTCATCACCCCTTAATTTAGTTTTTCCATAAGGGAAAAAAATATAATGCAGTTAGTGGTTGCTGGCAATTGACTACATATAATAGATAGTGATAAGATATTTGCATAAAACTTCCTGTTTGGGTAAGGAAAGGGGATAATTGTGTGGAGAAAGGAAAGGGCAAGCATGCTTTATTGCTTTTTACTTTTGTCTCTTTGATGATTATTATGATGACTACGTTTTTGTGTGGGTGTTCTCAAGGTTCTGATAATGGGCAGAAAAGCGAGAACTTGGGAATAAATGACCCCTTGACTGGCCGGAGAGTGCAGAAAGTAGTGCCACTGATTGCTGTTATGGTGGATAATCTCAGTGCAGCTAGGCCACAGACTGGCCTTGGGGATGCAGGTGTGGTCTATGAGATGGAGGCCGAGTCAAAGATTACCAGGTTTATGGCCCTCTTTGCCGGTGATCCACCATCTGTTGTGGGGCCTGTGCGTAGTGCACGCGGCTATTATCTGCAGATCTGCAAGGAATGGGATGCCCTTTATGCTCATGTGGGTGGGTCAAAGGACGCTTCAGCTAACATCAAAAAATGGGGAATCAAAGATCTGGATGAATTCCAGAATAGGGGGGAGTACTGGCGTGATAGCTCCAGAAAGGCACCCCATAATG
>JBASML010000397.1:0-5903 GCA_049656845.1 Syntrophaceticus sp. | reverse complement strand
AGTTACAATTAGAGAGAGTCTGGAGCAGGGATGGCTCGCCGGGGTGTTCATTTCTACAGGCCATGCTCTTGCCGAGATTGCTTTGCTGGGCATGTTTGCTTTGGGTTTAAGCAAGATTCTGCAGGCTCAGTGGATAACAGCTGTAGTAGGCACTGTCGGGGGGTTGGTGCTGCTACTGATGGGTATTGACATGATAAACAATGCTTTACGGGGAAAAGCTGGGTTGATTACCCTGTGTGACCAAGGGGAACAGGTGGCTACGGGAAAATATTGACGACTTCTTTCAGCCGTGTGCTAACTACTGGTATTGTGGTAAGTGTAGCTAACCCAGGTGGGATTATATGGTGGTTGACCATTGGTGTGATGTACGTTACCCAAGCATTACAATATGGTTGGTTGGGATTGGGTTTTTTTTATACAGGACATATCCTGGCTGATTTTGCTTGGTATGTTTTTATAGCTTTTATCGTTGCTACAGGAAAAAATTATTTAACACCCAATATCTATCAATGGATTTTAGCGGGGTGTGGGCTGCTGATGGTTTTTTTGGCTCTGTTCTTTTTCTTGCAGGGCATCCAGGGCATCCAGACAGTACTGTAAATTAATCTTAAGGAGGATGAGAATGAGATGAATCTTTATGATCACGCTCACAATTTGGCACGTGCTTTGAAGGAATCAGAGGAGTACCAGGGGCTGCTTAAAGCGAGAAAACAGCTTGAATCAGACACCAAAAACAAGGAGATGCTGCTTGAGTTTCGCAGGTGCCAGTGGGAGATGGAAAAGTCTCGAGCACTTCAACAAGAGGTTGATGAAATAACCAGCCGCAGGATGGAGCAATTGGGGGAATTGATGGGGGGCAATCGGACAATCCAGGAGTATTTGATGGCAGAGTATCGTTTTGGTCAGGTAATGATGGATATCCAGAAAATACTGAGTGAGGCACTTTCTGATTGGTTCCAGGCTGCAGCCGAATTTGTTGGTGATGAGGAAGATGAGGAAGATGATCAATAAAAATAAATGAGCTCAGGGTAGCTCTGTGTGTTAGGATGGGGTATAGTTGAATGCTAAGCATATACACCTTGATGAATTTGCCCATCTTGAATCTCCTTTTCACCAGTTTGACCCCCGTGTTAAAATTGTAAGTTGTTTGATTTTACTGGTGATTGCTGTCACTTTAAAGAGTCCGGTAGGCCTTGGTGCTGCATTATTTGTTATCTGTTTGATGGTTATGATTTCCCGTTTGCCTGTGGGGAAGATCTTGAAGAGAATCAGTCTTATATTGCCATTTGTGCTTGCTATAGGGCTTTTTTTGCCTTTGATTCGACCCGGTACCCCGCTATATTCTTTTAATTTAGGCCTTTTTACTATTAATGTTACTTATCAGGGTTTACAGGCAAGCATCCTTTTTTTTCTCCGGATAATCTGTGCCGCTCTGCTCATTATACTGGTGACATTTACGACACCTTTCCATATTCTCTTGAGGACCCTGTCAGATTTAAGGATTCCTCAAATTTTTACACACCTTATTCAGTTTGCACTTCGCTATTTTTTTGTTCTCTCTGACGAGATCTTACGCATGCAGCGGGCAAGGCGTTCCAGAAATTTTAGGCCAGCTAAAAATTTTTGGAGCAGGCAAACACTAAGCACTATTGCAGGATTGATAGGAGTACTTTTTATACGCTCTTATGAGCGGGGAGAAAGGGTATACTATGCTATGATGTCCAGGGGTTTCAGGGGGAAAATACAACTGTTGGATGATCTTCAGATCCAAAGCAGGGATATCATTTACGGTACTGTTATTGTGCTTTTGGGAGTTATTATTTTGCTCATTGACCAGGGGGGTTGGGGATGGCCGCTTGTTTGGAGATAGAAGATCTTTATTTCCAATACCATGATGGGACCAAGGCTTTAAAAGGAGTTTCTTTGAGTATTCAAAAAGAAGAAAAGGTAGCTATTTTGGGTCCAAATGGCGCAGGGAAATCTACACTGCTTCTCCACTTAAACGGGATCCACCTGCCACAGCAGGGAATTGTGCGTGTAAACGGTGTTGAGCTAAATTCTGATAATGAGCACCAGATACGGTCTATGATCGGGCTTGTATTTCAGGATCCTGATGATCAGGTTTTTTCTCCTACTGTTTGGGATGATGTAGCTTTCGGCCCATTGAATATGGGTCTTGAGCGGGCGGAGATAGAGAAAAGGGTTGCAGATGCGCTGCATGCTGTTAGGATGTGGGAGTTTCGCGGCAAGGCACCACACCATCTCAGCTATGGGCAGAAAAAACGTGTGGCCATTGCTGGCGTCCTGGCGATGGATCCTGAGATAATTGTTCTAGATGAACCTACAGCATTTTTAGACCCTGCAGGCCAGGAGGACATCTTTGCTATCCTGGAGGACCTGCACAGGGAGGGGAGAACTATTATTCTCGCTACACATGATGTGGATATGGCTGCCATGTGGGCGACGTCTATTCTCATTTTAAAAGATGGCCAGATTCTGGCCCAAGGGACTACAGAGCTTCTTGTCAAAGAGGATTTAGTGGAGAGTGCGGGTTTAAGATTACCTTTGATTAGCCAGGTTTTTCAGGATGCTGCTGCTGGTTTAGGACAACCTCTTCCTCGCACAGTAGTGGAGGGAAAAAGGCTGCTTTTCAAATTGACCGGTCACTGATTTGTTGCTATAATCTCTCTAGTTTTTCACATAAATCTGTGAATGGGGGGAATAGATGTGACGCCAACACCAGAACTCTTTACACTTGTTGCTGCAGCAGCAGAAGGAAAAAAAGAGCTTACAGCCTTTGACCAAGCACTTCTTAAAGCAGGAGTAGGTAATGTTAATCTAATCAGGGTGAGCAGTATCCTGCCGCCTGGTGCTGAATTTGTCGAGAAATTGGAGTTTCCCCCCGGTTCATTGCTGCCCATTGCTTACGGGAGTGTTACAAGTGCAGAGCCAGGTGCTTTAATTGCAGCAGCTGTTGCTGTTGGAATCGGGCCGGAAAACAATGAATATGGGGTGATTATGGAGTTTTCAGGTTTTTGTACCCGGCGGGAAGCTGAAAATGAAGTAAAAGAGATGGTGGCTGAGGCTTTTCAGTACCGAGGAAGGGAATTAAAAGAGGTTAAGGTTGCCAGTGTCGAACATCGCGTTATACGCTGTGGTAGTGTTTTTGCGGGCATTCCGCTCTGGTACAAATAAGTTAACACTGTCAGGCATGTCAGGCACCAAATCTTGATTGCAAATATAAAAGGAGTAAAAAGTTATGGAATTATGGTTCACAGAAAAACAGACACCAGGACTTGGTATTACCTGCAAGGTTCTGCGGACCCTGCATCGTGAGCTAACACCTTATCAGGAAATTGCAGTTCTCGATACCGAGCAGTTTGGGCGCATGCTTGTTCTTGATGGTATGGTGCAATTGACTATCAGCGATGAATTTGTTTATCATGAGATGCTGGCCCAGGTGCCCTTACACACACACCCCAATCCCCGTCAGGTGTTGATTATCGGTGGGGGAGATGGGGGTACTGCCAGAGAGGTGCTTCGCCACCCTCAGGTGGAAAAGGTTACCCTCGTGGAAATCGACCGCCGGGTTGTTGATGTTAGCAGGCACTTCTTACCAGAGGTTGCTAGCTCTTTTGACGATCCCAGGATGGACGTGCACTTTGAAGATGGTGTTGCTCACCTTCTGGACAAAGCGGGCGAATATGATGTCATTCTCATCGATTCCCCTGAGCCCATTGGCCAGGCAGAACGCTTATTCAGCATGGATTTTTACCAGGGGATCGCCTCTGCCTTGCGCCAGGATGGGGTCTTTGTTGCTCAGACAGAATCTCCTTTTGTGAATTATGAATTGATCAAGAGGGTTTACTGTGATATCAGCAGTATATTTCCGATTTCCAGGCTTTATTTGGCCCCGGTTCCTACCTATCCTAGTGGGAGCTGGAGTTTTACCATGGGTTCCAAACAATATGATCCACTGTTTCCACCCCTGGACAGGGGTATAATAGGGGCACTCCGTTACTACAATCCCGATGTGCACCAGGCTGCTTTTCAACTGCCTAATTTTGTGCGGGAAATCTGTAAGGGGGTGCCATCTTGTGAGAGCAGGTGATCTTTGTGTGCGAGACTGGTCATTTCTCGCTGCAAAGAATTCTTATCAGGAGGCACTGCTTGTGCTGGCAGGTATCCCTTTGGACCTGACTTCCAGCTTTCGGCCTGGTTCTCGCCAGGGGCCCCAGGCAATCCGCAGTGTGTCTGAGGGGTTGGAGGAATACAGCCCCTACCTCAAAATGGAACTAACGGACTGCTCTTTTTATGATGAAGGTGACCTGTTATTACCTTATGGGAATCTGCAGATATGTTTTAATAGGATCGAACATCTTTGTCGGTTACTGCTGCAAGATGAGAAACTGCCTTTTTTGATGGGTGGGGAGCATCTGATCTCTTTCCCCATTGTGAAAGCTGTGCTGGATTTCTACCCGGATCTGGCTGTACTGCATTTTGATGCACATGCAGATCTGCGGGATGATTATCTAGGGGAAACTTACTCTCATGCTACTGTGATCCGCAGGGTTTGTGAACTGGTTGGCCCGGAGAATGTCTATCAGTTTGGGATTAGGTCAGGAACCAAGGAAGAGTTTGCTTATGGGAGTAGATTTACGCATTTTTATCCCTTTGAGATTTTGCATGGCCTGGAGTCATCCTTGCCTAAGCTGAAAGGGCGCCCACTTTATGTCACCATTGATATTGATGTGGTTGATCCGTCTTATGCGCCAGGGACAGGCACCCCAGAGCCAGGCGGTGTTTCACCACAGGAACTTTTCCGTGTTTTGGATCTGCTACAGGGATGGAATGTGGTGGGGGCAGATATTGTGGAACTGGCTCCGGTTTATGACCCAAGCGGTATTACTACACTCATGGCAGCGAAATTAGTAAGGGAAGGGCTTCTGGCTTTTTCTAAAGGGCGAATGACTGAGTGTGATTAACATCTTAAATCATTTTGCGGTTTTTCTGTTTTGAGGGATTATCTAAGCACAGCATTTTAGCTCATGCTTGCTCTCCCATTATATTTTGTTTAAGGGGATGAGACCCTTTCTGATGAGTTATACTATGACATTATCGCAAATTAACAACAATTTAATTATTCGATGTTGACGCAGGGGAAAAGGGATGTTATAATCATTGAGCGAGAGGCGATGGGGCGATTAGCTCAGCTGGTAAGAGCGCCTGCCTTACAAGCAGGAGGTCGGCAGTTCGAGCCTGTCATCGCCCACCAGATAAAATTATCACGGAACTGTGGTGTAGTTGGTTTAACACACCGGCCTGTCAAGCCGGAGATCGCGGGTTCGAGTCCCGTCAGTTCCGCCAGGAACGGCTCGGTAGCTCAGTTGGTAGAGCAGCGGACTGAAAATCCGCGTGTCGGCGGTTCGATTCCGCCCTGAGCCACCATCAGCAAGCGGAAGTAGCTCAGCGGTAGAGCATCGCCTTGCCAAGGCGAGGGTCGAGGGTTCGAATCCCTTCTTCCGCTCCAAGCGCAAAGCAAGACCCCGCAAGGATTTGTGGGGTTTTTTGTTTTTTCCCGAAAGAAAGCTTTGCAGGTTAAAATAGGAATGCAACGGTAATGCAAGCGGTTTTCATAAAGTATTTAAAAAAGCTTCTTGACCATACAGGGGTCAGGGGTTTTTTATGTTCGACCAAGATAATAATTACCCCAATTAACATATTTTAACAATCAGCATATTTTATATTATTAGCTTAATGAGTTTACAGGAAAGGGGGTAATCAGATGGATTGGGATAAAAAAAGACAAGAATGTAATTGTTGCGTAGAAGTAAAAGATAGTCTTGTTATAATAATCTGCCGTGATTTGGATAACAATGATTTGTGCACAAGCTATAAAACAT
>JBASML010000396.1:0-1893 GCA_049656845.1 Syntrophaceticus sp. | reverse complement strand
ATGGTATACCATATAATACAGTATACGTGTCATTGCATACCGCAAACATCACTTAAGGAGGAGAACAAAATGGGAAAAACCGCACTGCTCATCATTGACATGCAAAATGATTTTTGTCTGCCAGGTGCCCCCTTTGAGGTTACCGGGGCAATGTCAGTAGTTCCACAGATCAAAAAAGCTATTGATGCCTGCCGGAACCACGGGCTACCTGTTGTACACGTCATCCGCCACTACCGGTCGGACGGCAGTGATGTCGAAATCACTAGATACCGCGGTTTCGTGGAAAACGGTGGCGGTTGTATACGGGGAACAGTAGGAGCAGAGGTCGTCGATGAGCTGAAACCCCAAAAGGGTGATTACATTGTTGTCAAACAGCGCTGGAGTGCCTTCTTCCAAACCGAGCTAGACAATCTCCTACAAAGGCTGAACGTTGACCAGGTTGTGGTTACAGGAGTACAAACCCCCAACTGCATCAGGGGAACAGTATGGGATGCCAACTCACTGGATTATGAAGTAATCGTGCTGACAGATGGCACAGGAGCCAAAACCAAAGAAGTACATCAGGCCAACCTCTTCGATATGCAGAATATCGGCATCAAATTAATGACTACAGATGAATTTATAACCTATCTTCCCAATCCTCCAAAAGAAAATTACAGACAAAAGATCCGGCAAGAGATCGAACAAAAGAAAACACCACCAGAACCGCCTGCATACTAAAAAAACAGCAAAACTAATCTCAGATAGGGCACTTCCTATGATATCTTTGAAGAAGTGCCCGAAGTATCCTTAAATAAAATCAAGATAAAATCAAGGCATTTGTTAACAATAAACAACCAACCTACCCACCCCCTTACTCCCAAGACTTACCAAGGGTAAAAATAAGCCATATATTTAATTTCCGCACTAAACTCTCAGATTGTCAATACAAGGCAGATAAAAAAATTTTCAAAAGTACAAAATAACAAATATATTACTCACTTTATAATTAGTTAACGAAAGCACGAGAACCCTTATTCTCAAGGGATCCCGTGCTTTTTATTCTTTCCAACTGTTAAAGATGGTATGAAATTATACTATACTTCAGTGCTGCATACACAACGCTACCGGGAATAACTATTTACTTTTTTAAAAACAATGGTATTAACATACAGAACCCCAATATTATATAGATATAGCCGAGCACAATTACGCCAGAGCTATTATTTTTGGCGCCAGGATATAGGAGCAAAGCCGGAGCCAAAAGCATCCCCAACAAGGAAATGGGCCACCCACGGTAAAACCTTACCGAAGGGGCAGATGCTCTTCCTCCTCCTCTTGATAAGGCACCAGGCTCTTTATTATTCTCCTTATTCCACCCCGGGGATTAGGTATATCCCCTGAGTAGCGGGGGATTACATGAACATGCAGGTGAAAAATGGTCTGCCCAGCAGCAGTTCCTACGTTGACACCGATATTATAGCCGTCAGGCTGAAACCTCTGATCCAGCATATCTTTCACTTCGATTATCAAGCGGTTTACTGCCTCCATTTCCTCCAGTGTAGCATCAAAAAAAGTTTCCACATGCCGCTTAGTAATCACCAGCACATGCCCGCGGTTAACCGGATAATTGTCAAAAAAAGCTGCAGCCAGTTCGTTTTCCGCGATTATTTTCTCTGATGGTATATTGCAGAATATACAGTGGGACAACAACATCACCCTTTCTCAATCCTTATAACGCCGCCGGAAATAGTCGGTTCCTCTATATTTTAGAATATCATCTACATGAGAAGCCAGTTTATGTCTACGCTTTTGTACCTCTTGATAAATTTCCTCAAAACTAAGCGGCCGGTTAAATCCTTCAACACAACATAAACAAGGTCTTTAAGAGAGATGTGGCCAGCTATCTTCCAT
>JBASML010000395.1:0-6852 GCA_049656845.1 Syntrophaceticus sp. | reverse complement strand
GCTCTACATTGTAATCAAGATCGGAATTGACGTGTTGTTTCAAAACATCCTCAGATGCTTGCAGATCCTGAAGCCGCGACTGCATCCTGCGTTTCTTAGCCACTGAAGGTTTTAAAGGTTTTTTCAGCGGTCGATACATAGGAATTCACCACCTTCCCCATCTATAGCATGATCTTTGTTTCCTGTTTTTATGTCATTTACTAAAGAAATTAACGCAAATAGAGAGAAACCAATTTACATCCTGGCTATTAACCTCTGAAATGATATAGATAAACTTTTGGTAAAAAGGAAACCAAAGATAATAGATTGCTTAACAGAGAAGAGGTTTAAAGAAGAGGCTTGTAGGCTTGAAAAAAAGAAAAAACGCTCTGTCTTAACAGCGATGCAGGGGATTGGTTCTCCTGTCTCGCAGTGGATAAACAGAGCCTCGCATTGCTTTCTTGGATCAGCTCGTGGATTCTAGACAGTTTTTACGGGCCATTTTTAAGCAACAGGACAATCTATTTTTTTCATCTATTAAAAACTATTAAACAAAACCATTATTTTACAGCATACGGCTTCCATTGATCACCAAACCAAAACGGCAGTTGAGAAAGTCAGCCGCTCTCCGGCAAAGAAGCATTTTAGTCATAAAAATTTCGAAATAATCCATCACTGAACAGATGGATGTATCTATCTCCAAGTTCATAATAATCTCCCGGTTCTTTGGGTCAGCTGTAAGGTATGATTTCCGGGCAGCGTAGTTCACCCGGTCCCTGGTGGTGAAGGTAGACACATCTTCCTTACGCACTCGGGTGTAATGGACATTGGATTTATCAGCCAGTATAACCGCTGCCGCCACATTACTAACAGCAAACCCAGACCTTTCTTCGTGATTACCGATGGCTGCGATTATAATAGCGATCTCCTCCGGCGGCATTCCTATGCGCATTAAAAAATGAAAAGCAATCAGTGCCCCACTCCGACCATGCTCATACCTGTTGACCACATTGCCGATGTCATGCATATACCCAGCGATAGCCGCCAGTTCTGCATCCCGATCCGGGTAGTCAAGCATCTTCAGGATGCGGTAGCTGAGATTAGCCACATGACGGGCGTGTTCCTCATCATGGGTAATGGCCAGCATTGTTGCCAGGTACTCGTGGACTTTTTTCATGAGCACCTCTAGTTCGGGGTTTTGCTGGATGTCTTCAAGGCGGATCATATCACTCAACTTATCACTCAACTTACTCAGCCCCTTTTTTAAGGGCGCGGTAGGCAATGTCATGTCGATAATGCATGCCATCGAAATGGATCTTTTCCACCCCGGCATAGGCCCGCTGCACAGCTTCCTCAATTGTTGCACCAAAACCGGTAATACCGAGCACCCTTCCACCACTGGTTACCAACTGCTCACCAGAAATGGCTGTTCCCGCGTGGAAAGCCAGGACATCTGGGGGTAGTTGGTCTAAACCTGTAATTACCTTACCTTTTTCATAGGAACCAGGATAGCCACCTGATGCCATAACTACACATACAGCAGCCCGGGGATCCCACTCTAATTGCACATCATCCAGGCGTTCCTCTACAACCGCCTCCATCACATCCACAAGATCTGTTTTTAAGCGCGGTATGACTACCTGTGTCTCCGGGTCGCCAAAACGGCAGTTGAACTCCAGTACATAAGGGCCTTTTTTGGTGAGCATTAAACCAGCGTAAATAACCCCCTTGTACTGAATCCCATCAGCTGCCAAACCGTAAATAACCGGCTCCAAAACCTCCCGCAGAACCCGGGCATGGAGATCCTCTGTATAAACAGGTGGAGGTGAATAGGCACCCATACCTCCGGTATTAGGTCCCTGGTCACCATCATAAATTCGTTTATGGTCCTGAGAAGCAACCAGGGGCCTGATGGTTTTTCCATCAGTAAAGGCAAGCACACTTACCTCTTCACCCTCTAAAAGCTCTTCAATCACAACTGAATTGCCTGCTTCACCAAAGGCCCGTTTTTCCATGACCAGCTTGACGGCATCTTCAGCTTCTTCTGTATTTTTGGCAATAATCACACCTTTTCCTGCAGCCAATCCATCAGCTTTCACAACACAGGGGCCACCCAGCTTTCTGACGTAATTGAGGGCTTCGATAGCATCTTGAAATACTGCAAAAGCAGCAGTGGCAACACTATATTTTGACATTACTTGTTTAGCAAAAACCTTACTCCCTTCCAAAAGGGCAGCCTTACCCCGGGGGCCAAAAAGCTTGAGACCCCGGGAAGAGAAGAGATCTCCGATACCTGCCACAAGTGGGGCTTCTGGCCCCACCACGGTCAGGTCGATTTTTTCCCTTTCTGCAAATTCCGCCAACCCCTTAATATCTTCGGCAGCAATGGAAATACACTCTGCATCCCGAGCAATACCCCCATTACCAGGGGCACAATATATCTTATCCACTCGCGGGCTCTTTTTTAGCTTCCAGACAAGGGTGTGCTCTCGCCCACCCCCACCCACAACCAGAACCTTCATTTTGTACCTCCTCAATGCCTCATTAGTGTTTAAAGTGGCGTTTCCCGGTGAAAACCATTGCCATTCCTGCCTCATCTGCGGCTTTAATGACATCCTCATCCCGGATGGAACCTCCAGGTTGTATCAAAGCTGTTATCCCACTTTTGGCTGCATATTCGATGGTGTCAGGAAAGGGTAAAAACCCATCAGAGGCCATCACCGCACCTTTAACCTTCTCACCAGCCTTGGCCAAAGCGATTCTGGCAGCAGCTACACGGCTCACCTGTCCACCACCGATCCCCAAAGTCTGTCCATCCCTGGCTACCACAATTCCATTGGAGAATACGTGCTTGGCAACAACCCAGGAGAAGAGCAGGTCATCCCACTCAGTTTCAGATGGCGGCCTTTTAGTAACCACTTTAAGGTTCTGCCTCCCACCGCTTAGATCACCTAAGCTGTCAGGCTCTTGTAATAAAAATCCACCGCTAACCCGCTTGACATCAATTTCTTCCCGGAGATCAGCAAATTCTCCTGTACACAGGATACGCAGATTTTTCTTGCTCCTTAGAATCGTCAGGGCTTCCTCACTATAAGCCGGAGCGATGATCGCCTCCAGGAAGGTTTCCGCCATGGCCGCGGCTGTTTCCATATCTACAGTACGGTTGAGACCCACTACACCTCCATAAGCAGCCACTGAATCTGCCTCATAAGCTCTTCTGTATGCTTCCACAAGGCTGGCAGCCATTGACACCCCAGATGGTGTATTATGCTTGATCACTACAGCAGCAGGTGCCTCAAACTCTGCCACTATAGAGAGGGCGGCATTGAGGTCGAGAATATTATTAAAGGAGAGCTCTTTACCATGGAACTGCCGCGCTCCAGCCACACCATGGGGCGGTACAGATTCATCCCGGTAAAAGGCAGCATCCTGATGTGGGTTTTCCCCATAGCGCAGGTCACTGATCTTAACCAGCGGCATAAGCATACGTCCCGGGAATTTCTCTTCTACTGGGGGCATCATTTTCCCCTCCTGGGCACTTACACCGGAAAGATAGTTGGAAATAGCTGCATCATACTGGGCTGTATGCCAGAATGCTTCCTGGGCCAGGGCCAGCCTGGTAGACAGACTAATATCCCCCTGCTCCCGGAGTTCCTTTATAATTTGATCATAGCGATTAGGGTTTACAACAACTGCAACCCTGGGGAAATTCTTTGCAGCAGCACGCAGCATAGCAGGTCCCCCGATATCGATTTGCTCCAGAGCCTCACAGACAGGCAACCCTGGACGAGAAACAGCCTCTTGAAAGGGATAAAGATTGACAACAACCAGGTTGATGGGTTCAATACCCAGTTGATCTAGCTGGGCCTTGTCCTCTGGAATATCTCGGGCCAAGATCCCCGCATGTATTTTCGGATGAAGGGTTTTCACACGCCCTCCTAAAATCTCAGGAAAACCGGTTACCTTCTCCACACGCTCTACTTTAACACCTGCTTCCTCCAGTACGCGCGCTGTTCCACCTGTAGATATCAATTGGTAGCCCAGTTCAGTAAGAGCAGATCCAAATTCCGCAATCCCTTGTTTATCAGAAACACTGACCAATGCTCTTTTACTATTTTGTTTCATGTTATCTGCTTCAGTCACTACAAGGAACCTCCTTAATAATATCTTTGATTTTTAGCCACTCCAAAACACAGTCCTGGGGCTGCCGTGGAATTCTCCCTTCCCAATTAATAATAACCCGCCTTCCCTGGATGCTCAGCCTCTCCTCAGCCAAAAGCTGTAGTGCTGCCGGGTAGGTCAGGTGTTCTTTGGCCAGAATGCGTTTAGTCAGGGTTTCCACTGTATCACTCTGGTAGACAGGAACCACTGACTGCAGGATAATAGGGCCTGAATCCACACTTGCATCAACAAAATGTACAGTACAGCCGCTGTAATGTACCCCGTAATCTAAAGCTTGTCGCTGCCCCTCCAGCCCTGGGAAAGCAGGCAGAAGAGCGGGATGTATATTTACGACCTTCCCCTGAAAAGCATCTAAAAATACAGGAGTCAGAATTCTCATAAAACCAGCCAGTGCTATTGTATCTGGTCGGAAAGCTCCAACCTCCCGTGCAAGGGCTGCATCATAATCTTCACGAGTAGAATAGCAAGCTGGGTTAACAAATACAGTAGGGATACCATGTTCTTCGGCCCGCTGAAAGGCGTAAGGCTCAGGTCGATCACTGAAAACTCCAACTACCTGCATCTCAAGTGATCCTCTGACAACAGCATCAAGGATAGCTTGTAGATTTGTGCCCCGTCCGGACACCAGAACAGCAAGGCGATGTTTCACAGTTCTTCACCTTCTTCATTTAATATCAAGGACACAGCTACCTGCATCATACCCCTTTTTCTGCCCAAGAACGGTTCTGCCGCGCGGTGTTTATTAGATGTTGATTCAAACATTCACCATTTGGGTACTAGTAAAGGGTTTTTCCGACCTTCGGCATCGGCCCCCTACTTTCGGTAGCTGACCCCTGACCCCTGGACAACCTTCCCAATGATAAAAGATTTTTCACCCAGCTCCTGTAAAGCCGCCATAACCCTTTCCGCAGCCTTTTGCTCAACGATCAGAACAAAGCCGATCCCCATATTAAAGACGCGATACATTTCTTCTGTGGCTATACCACCCATTTCCTGTAAATAAGAGAAAATAGGTGGAAGCGGCCATCCCTCACAATTAATAACAACTCCCAGCCCCTGGGGAAGCACCCGGGGAATGTTTTCCGTTATCCCACCCCCGGTGATGTGTGCTGCACCCTTGATCAGCTGGTGTCCCACACGTTCCCGCAATGAAAGGATGGTTTTGACATAGATCCTGGTAGGTGTCAAGAGTTGATCACCGATGGTACACCCGGTATTCATAAATTGGTCAGTAACGATGAGCCCACATTTGTTAAAGAGGATATGGCGTACCAGTGAAAAGCCGTTGCTGTGCACCCCTGATGAAGGTAAACCGATCAGCAGATCCCCCTCAGAGATTCGGGTTCCATCCCAGATTTCTTCCTGGTTAACGGCACCAACAGAAAAACCAGCCAGGTCATATTCCCCTACAGGGTAAAAATCAGGCATTTCTGCGGTCTCCCCACCGATCAGGGCACAGCCCGCTTCCCGGCACCCGGCAGCTACCCCTGATACAACCTCCTCCACCTGTGTTGGATCTACTTTCCCACAGGCCAGATAATCAAGGAAAAACAGGGGTTCGGCCCCAGTGACCAGGATATCATTAACACACATGGCAACCAGGTCAATTCCTACAGTATCATGTCTTCCCACCATCTGGGCAATCTTGAGCTTGGTACCCACACCATCAGTCCCAGATACAAGCACCGGGTTGTGGTAGCGTTTGAGGTCAAGGGCAAAAAGCCCAGAAAACCCCCCTAAACCTCCTAAAACCTCGGGCCGAAGGGTAGAGGCAACATGCCTCTTCATTAGTGCTACCGCCCGTTCCCCGGCATCAATATCCACACCTGCTTCTTTATATAATGACTTTTCCTTTTCTCTCTCCATCTTTAAACCGCCTATCTCTAAGTGAATCAGGGGGATGGTTCTCTTGATCCACTTGTGATCTATTTCTACTCAGCACAGATTGATGATTTTCGTAATCCCTTTTCAGGCAATAATCCTTATTCCAACAACAGCATGAGGCCTTAATTCCAGGGTAACCCCCATTCCGCTCAGTGGTCACCAGCAAATTCACCAGCAGTTAATAAAAACAGGAGCCGAAGTCGGGGGTGTTATGGTACCAGTATGAAGAGGTTGCTGAATACTTAAGACTAAGGTACCAACTTGTTCCGGCTTCCGACTTCTATTTTGGTATCTGGACCGGATAATTACCACAGAAACAGGCATCACAAAGATCCTTCGAAAAAATTGGGTCAAAAGCTGCATGCAAACCAGATTGGCTCAGATAGTTAAGGCTGTCTGCACCGATATGCTTACAGATCTTCTCAACACTATAGCTGGCAGCAATCAGCTCTCCTCTTTTAGATGTATCGATCCCATAATAACAGCTATGTGTAACTGGAGGAGAACTGATTAAAAGGTGTACCTCCCGGGCGCCGGCGTCACGGATCATCTGCACTATCTTCCTCGAGGTGGTTCCTCGTACAATCGAATCATCGATCATAATTACCCTTTTCCCGGCAATAACATCCCGGATTGGATTGAGTTTAAGCCTCACCCCTAAAGAACGTGCTTTTTGAGCCGGACGAATGAAGGTACGGCCAACATAACGATTCTTCATTAACCCCTCACTGAGAGGCAAGCCACACTCTGAGGCATAAGCCATAGCAGAGGTGATCCCTGAATCGGGTACAGGGATTACTAGATCCC
>JBASML010000394.1:0-1984 GCA_049656845.1 Syntrophaceticus sp. | reverse complement strand
TTGTTCTATTTTCGTATGACGGCTGTTTAGCATGATGGATGAGTTCTCAACCCTCATTTTGATACCTCCTCACTAAACACCTTTATATAATATGTATCGGGATAAATGGGCAAGGCTTTATACTTTTTCATATTGGGTGAACTACACTTTACTTTGTTCTGCTCAGGAAGAGGGTTTTTAGCAAAGCTAAGTTGTGGGCTCTCTGCTGGTGGTAATCAGTGTTTTTTTACTGTCAGGTTTTGTTTTTGTCTGCCGCTCTCATCTTTAGCGATATTCGTCGTTAAGATGTTTTTTTATGAAAGTATTTATATAAAGGCATCGGTATTATTCCGGCTAAAGCAAACACAAGTCTCATCAACCCTTCTTTTTTTCCAAATAATTTGCGCATTTTAAGGGCTCCTTTAAAGTCATAAAAGTTTTTAAAAGCCCTGAAGGCTTCTTCTTCGAGCTCTGCGGGACTCATGTTCGCGGGTTTAAATACGGCATGAATCATGTCATAAAGGTTCCATTGTTTTGTTATGATGCGGCCTTCTTGCTCGAAATTCTTGTAATCCAAGGTGCCGGGAAAGGGGGTCAATATGGCAGGCTGAAGTTGATAAGCATTAATATCCTTGCAGACTTGGACTGATTTTCTCATATCCTCTTTGCTGTCTGTATCTACTCCTAACACCAGGCTGGCAAGTATTTTAATTTTATGCTCGCTGAGTTTTTCGGCGTGCTCTTTTAATTTGTTAACATCTGCCACCTTTTGTTTTTTATTTATCTTATCAAGGCTTTCCTGTTTAAAACTCTCAAACCCAATCAAGACTCTGTTAAGATTAGATCTTTCCATTAATTCAAGTAGTTCTTCATCCTCGTCTTCCAAGAAATCTTTTCTGCCAAAGAAAAAAGTTTCTTTAAACACTAAATTTTCGTTGATCATTCTCTTTAATAATGCCTTGACTCTATTACTGTCAGCAGTAAAATTATCATCTTGAAAGTTTATATATTCAAAACCAGCATTTTTATATGATCTTAGCTCTTCAATCACACTGTCAATGCTTCTACGCCGGTAAGGTGCAAACATGCGGGAAGTAGTGCAAAAACTGCACTGATTGGGGCAACCCCTGGTTGTCAACACATTAGCTGCATCTGTGGGCGTTTTTAAAAGCGAATAATCTGGGAAAGGGATAGAATCTAAATTCTGCAAGGGTTTTGCTTGTATAATTTTCTCGTTTATCTTACCTTCAACTACATCCTTAATGACGGATTCTGCTTCTCCTACAACCACCTGGTCGGCGTGGCAGGCAGCCTCTTCTGGCCTTGCTGAAGCGTGCATGCCACCAATAATAACCCTCTTTCCCATTTCCTTTTTGAGGAAATCCGCTATTTCATAGCCCCTGATGCTATTGGAACTCATTGTGTAGATGCCGTAAATGTCTGCTTCTAGGGATTGATAATCAACATCTTGGTAAAGTTCTTCATATACTTCTACTTCATGGCCGGCTTTTTTGAGTATTGTACCCAGGATTAAGGGGCCGGTGATATTATTTTTCTGACCATATATTTTAGCTCCCCATCTGTATACAAATGATCTCATAAGTTTGGCAGCTGGGACTATAAAAACTATTTTCATAAAACATCTCCCCATTTTAATTTATATTATTTTTAAGTTGTATTGGACCTGTAGCCTGTGGCCTGCCTGTATGATTAACAGTATTATTTTCTTTTAGGATTTTCACAAATGTATATATACTCAATATAGTTCAATGTCTTTAAGCCTTCTTCCTTTAAAATTTGATGATAGTGTCATTTGAGTACTCAACTGCCGTGGCTTTTTATCCATCTACGAAAAGCAGCAGGATATGGAACTAGAAAAATGGAATATTAAAACTGGGAAGGGTAGAGACTTTTTCCCGATTTCCCGATATTGATGAAACATAAAGAAATAAATTGGTGGATAATAAGGCTGTAAACTGTGTTGGAATGAGGGAGGGGCTTTAAA
>JBASML010000393.1:0-1641 GCA_049656845.1 Syntrophaceticus sp. | reverse complement strand
CCGCTAGGGCGCTCTTGCCTTCTTCAAGGTAGGGAGTTAATTTATCAATGAGCACCTTCATGGTCTCTCCGCCAGCCATTAATTCCGGCAAAAAGGCTTCTAAGTTTTCAAAATCTTCTCCCAATTTATCTAACCCAGCTACTCCTCCCTTTTGAATGGCATCAATCGGATCGATCTTGTTAGCAATAACTTCATCTGCCAATTTTTCAATTTCGTCTTGATTCCCATACCTGATTGCTTCCGCAATTTTTGCAAATATTTGTTCCATTGGTCTACTCTCCTTTTTTTAATTAATAAATTAAGCTTTGATTCAAAACTTACTACAGTTAAACGGTAATCCTCACCCCCTGTTTAAACTTAAATAAACTCTAGCATTCTGATATTTGGTTTATTATTTATTTGGTTAATAGAGATCTCTGCATACAATAATGTTTTCAAAACCGTTCCCAAAGACTTGTCGCCAGTTTACGTGCTTTCTCTGCAACCATAGTTTCATCTATATTGATTAATTGCCGTCCCTGCATAATTACTTTTCCTCCGACAATTGTGGTATCTACCAAGCCCCCATTAAAACCGAACAGCAAATGGCCAAACCAATTATAACTCGTCAGAGGCGTAGGCGCCTGGTAATCCACCAGGATAATATCTGCATAGGCACCTGGCTCCAATTGTCCAAGTGGATGCGGATAAAGCTTTGACAAAATCTGAGGGTTATTCTCGAAAATCATTGCTGGAACTTCCACCCAACCAGCATTTGGATCCCCTGAAACATGTCTGCGCAGCAAGTTAGCTACCTTCAGTGACTCAAACATATCACTGGTATACCCGTCAGTTCCCAGCCCTACTGTTATACCTGCTGTCAACATATCTCCTACAGGTGAGCAACCAACAGCATTACCCATATTCGATTCCGGATTATGGACAACCATCGTCCCTGTTTCTTTTAAAATGGAAATTTCCTTTTCTGTTACATGGACACAGTGAGCAGCAATAGTTTTAGGGCATAAGATGCCATTATCTGCCAGCCTTTCTACCACATGCTTTCCCGAACGGGCTAGTGAGTCCTCGACATCCTGGATACCTTCGGCAACATGGATATGAAACCCACTATCAACCTCAGACTCTGCTTCTTTACAAGCAACCAAAGTAGCATCAGACAATGTTAAAGAAGCATGAAGTCCAAATGTTGCAGACAGCAAGCCTTCTTTCCCGCGGTATTTTTTGATAGCTGCAATATTTTCCTCAATACCCTCTTGCATAATCTGTGCACCATCTCGATCAGATACTTCATAGGCGAGACAAGTACGAATGCCTACTTCTTGTGCTGCCTTAGCGATCGTATCTAAACTCCCTTTAATGGAATAAGCACTGGCATGGTGATCAACAATCGTTGTTGTGCCACTTTTAATACAATCGATCATGGGGATCAAGGCACTGTAATAAACATCTTCCAGTGTTAAGGCCTTGTCCAGGCGCCACCAGAGTCGTTCCAATATTTCAATAAAATTGGTGGGTGGTGCATCCTTAAGAGCCATCCCCCTTGCAAAAGTACTATAAAGATGCATATGGGTATTAGTTAGCCCAGGCATGATCACCATGCCCTTGGCATCAAGCCACTGAGCTTCGGGATAACGTTTCTTC
>JBASML010000392.1:0-3123 GCA_049656845.1 Syntrophaceticus sp. | reverse complement strand
GTCGAGATCTGCCAGTCAGCCGACGTTATTCGACTGCAAAAAGTCATTTTTCGTCCGAAATACCACAACATACGAACTACACAACATATAGTGAGCAGTTAACGTATAACTGCCGACCATAGCAGTTAACAAATGTAAAAACAGGGTTTTCGTGGTGGGATCATTAGTACAAAGAAATATTCAGTGCTAGGGGTTTAATTTTGAGTCATACCCATACACAGGCCAGATCTCCTCTGCTATGCTGCGCAGCTGCTCCTTATAATGATAGGGGTCTCGATAAGCTGCCTCAAAAAGAAGACGCAGTTTCGGCCAGTACCGTTGAATTGCTGTTCTCAGATTGGATACAGCCGTTGGGTAAAAATTCAGGGGATCATAGCGTACTTCCTGGACGCCGGCTGCCGTGGCCTTCTTCAGAATGGCAGCCAGGTTTTCCTTGGTATCAGCAAGACCCGGCACTACTGGGGCGATAAAAATCCATGTATTAATTCCTGCTGCGGCAAGGCGGTCGAGTGCATGTAAACGATTCTCAGGTAAGGGTGCCCCAGGCTCAAGTAATTTTGCTGTATATGGGTCTAAGGTGGTAATAGAAACTCCTAAGAAGACAGCATATCAAATGCAGTAATAGTCGAATCCGGCGACTCATGAAAGAGCTGCATCTCGTACCGATTCAGACCAGGAAATTTAAGGCCACTACAAATCCCAAACACTCACTGCCAGTGGCTCCAAATCTATTACAACAAGATTTCACTGCTCAAGCCCCATATGAAAAATGGCTTGCTGATATGGTATTCGGCGTAACTTATAATGTAGAAGGCAAGCCGTTTGATGGTGAGATGAGATTGTGATCCAGGCCATCTTTCAGGGAAAAACAGTACCAGCAGGGACATCTAGAAACTGTCGTCCTAAAGGTAGTGTGGGTGAATGGCTGCAGGCAAATGTAACAAAAATGCTATAGCTTAGAAGCTTAAAGCAATAAAGCAATAAAGCAAGCCTGGCCCCTTTTTGGGGGTCTTTTTTGCATATGTGGCGGGGAAAAAGTAGACAATAGGAAACAACCAGAGTATTATGGAAGAAATGTGTGGAGAAATATTATCCAGGTTTGTGAGGGAAGTGTAATGATTGCTAAAGTTAGTCTAGAAGAGGTTTTACAGGTTGCCGGCAGGAATGGGGATTTTGCTGAGATTTTTATAGAGAGAAACACCCAGACCAGGGTCAGCATGGAGGCCGGGAAGATCGAGCGGGTGATCTCGGGGCGTGACCAAGGAGCTGGGATTAGGGTTGTGCAGGGGGAGAATACCGCTTATGGTTACACAACTGATCTCACCAGAGAGGGTTTGATGAAACTTGCTCACCAGGTGGCAGTCGGTGGGCTCGGTGAAACGGGAAATATTGGCACGACTGGAGAGACAGGGTTTGGGGTAAGAGCATCTGAAAAGGGTGAAACTGAAGCACAAACAAAAGGTGAGGCAAAAGCCGGCGCAGGAGTAGCAGGGCCAGCCTTCACTCCTCTTGTTCTTCAAAAACGGGAATCTCCGGTGAACCTTCCTATTAAACAGAGACCGGACAAAGTTGAGATCGACAGGAAGGTCGCCCTGGTCAAAGAGGCGGAACAGGCTGCTCGTGCTAAGGATGAGCAGTTGATTCGTCAGGTAAGTGTTGGTTACGCTGATATCATCCAGCAGGTGGCCATCGCCAATAGTGAGGGTGTCTATGTGGAGGATGAGCGGGTGCGTACACGCCTGGTTGTGCATGTGGTGGCATCTGATGGGAAGGTGATCCAGACTGGATATGACTCCGCGGGTAGCACCAAAGGCTTCGAGCTGTTTGAGGAGGTAAAGGCAGCAGATTTAGGCAGACGTGCTGCTGAGCGTGCACTCCTCATGCTGAAAGCACGCCGAGCTCCGGCTGGGCGGATGGATGTGGTGATCTCCGGTGAGGCTGGAGGGACCATGATCCATGAGGCCTGCGGCCATGGGCTGGAGGCGGATCTGGTGCAGAAGAACCTCTCTGTTTATGCCGGGAGAAAAGGGGAACAGGTGGCATCAGAGCTGGTGACAGTGATCGATGACGGGACCATACCAGGTAAGTATGGATCCTACAGATTTGATGATGAGGGCAATCCAGCACAGCGCAATGTGCTCATCGAAAAGGGCATTCTGAGTAATTATATGTATGACAGAATCACCTCTCAAAAGGATGGGGTAAAGCCGACAGGTAATGCCAGGAGGGAAGACTTCCGCTACCGGCCAATACCCCGCATGTCCACAACTTATCTCGCCCCAGGGGAGCATTCTCCAGAGGAGATTATCAGTGAGACCGAGAGCGGACTGTTTGTGCGCCGCATGGGGGGCGGGCAGGTGAATACAACTACCGGGGACTTTGTTTTCGAGGTCCTGGAGGGGTATCTGATTAAGGATGGCAAGATCGATGAGCCTGTAAGGGGTGCCACTCTGACCGGGAATGGCCCTGAGGTTTTGCAGAAGATCGACCGGGTGGGAAATGATCTTGGTTTCAGTATAGGCACTTGTGGGAAGGATGGGCAGGGGGTGCCGGTATCTGATGCCCAGCCCACCATCAGGATCCCGGATCTTGTTGTCGGTGGAATACTGGAAGATGAAGGTGACAACTCATGAATAGAGATGAAAAACTCGTAAGCAGTGAACTGGTAGCAGCAGTTATCGAAGAGGCTAAAAATCGCGGTGTCGAGCATGCGGAGGCCTTCTTTGACCATGAGGAAGAACTGAGCATCGAAGTGAGGGAGGGTGAGGTGGAAAACCTCAAGGTTGCCCAGGATGCAGGGCTAGGCATTCGGGTGATCCAGGGAGATCGTTTAGGGTATGCCTATACAACAGGTTTGACACGGGGTGATGTGATAGATACCCTGGAGGCAGCACTGGCCAATGCCCGGGCAGCCAGTGAAGATGCTTACTATACACTTCCTCAACCAGCAAAAAGTTATCCTGAACTGGATATAGATGACACTCACCTGGGTGAAGTTTCACTGGAGGAAAAGATTGAACTCGCCCGCCAGATAGAAAGGAGCGGCCGCTCCTTTGATCCACTGGTATGCCTCACCGAACAGGTGAGTTATGAAGAGGTTCGTTTTGAGATAGCCATCGCCAA
>JBASML010000391.1:0-5351 GCA_049656845.1 Syntrophaceticus sp. | reverse complement strand
TCTCACACTTTTTACCTCCAAAAAATACTTCATAATATAATAAAAGGATAAAAGCTGTCAGTCAATCATTATTTTTGGTTTTTTCTTGTTAATTAATGTAATTAGATAGCTGATCGAAAAACATCACCCCCCAAAAAAGATAAGAGGATAAAACTAGTAACCGAAGAATAATTATTATTTGTTTTGGTATTATTTGTTTTGGGAGTTTACAGTGCAGCCAGCTACCCAATGTTAATAATGGGAACGCGGTAAACCAAGCCTCATCTTACCCCTGGTTTGAACCCCCCCTATCCCCCGGATACCCATTTCCGCCTGTTCCAGAAGATCGAAGAGTGAGATCTTTTCATATATTGGTGTATGGGCCAGCCTCTCAGCGATAAAAACAGGATCCAGCACATCGATCATGATGCGCTCCGGGGCACTGGCAAAATTTGCCCCGGCATCGATCAACGCCTCAAAATAGGATTGGCAGCCACCAGCGATGATAATTAAATCATCCTTATTTGCCTCGAATTCCCGAGCACGCTTGACAGCATCTATAAAATATTTTGAGTTACGGTAATTGCCTATACTGCGATAATCCTCTACCCCCTTTTTGACAGCGTCATGTCCTGTAAGGACAAGGATATCTGGGCGGTTCTCTTTTAGATATTTGATAACCAACTCAGGCTGCTCCCATTCAGGAACATGCACAACCTGACAGGGAACCGCCAGCCGTAAATAGGTTTTCAGGCAGCGGTCACAGTATATGCGGTCACCTTCAAGATGGAGCACCTTGCCGGGTTGTTCAAAAAAATCACTGCTGCTTTTCTGCCCGTTATATAGGGAATTCTTACGGGTATATGCCTGCCTGGTAAGCGCCTGCCTAATATAGCCCTGTTTTCTTTTGACGAAATCGCTCTTCATCTGAACAACCTCAGCAACACTTTTCTTCTCTAAATCCTGTAAAGGGGCACTGGCATAGAGGCGCATAAAAAACCCCCGTAGTTGGGCAAACTGTTGATGGTTATCCTTAACTATCTTTTCCACCCGGAAGAGAACATCCCCTTGATATGACCTGCGCTCAACAATATCCCCGGGCATAATTTCTTTGATCACCATCACCCCCTCTTCTGTTTCCATTTAATACCTGCCACATCTTATGCGGGCACCAAATCATAGGTTACATGCCTTAATTGCAAAAGTTTTAACATCACTGGTAGAATGTAATGGAAACATGCAAACAAGAAAGGAAAGTGAAACAAAATGAAACTACGGGGACACCATTTGATCTGCCTTCACTATTACCGGGGTGAAGGCTATTCGCCAGATTATGTGGAACACTTGTGGAAGGTGGTTAAACGCGCAAAGGATGGGGAGGTGATTGAAATAGTCTCTGGTGCCGATGATGTCTGTCAGGCCTGTCCTTACCTGAAAGGTGAACACTGTGAGCACAAAGAAGGAGCAGATGAAGAGATCAGAAAGCTGGATCAGGCAGCACTGAATTTCCTGGAAGTTACATATGGCGACCAGGTCTTGTGGCAGGATCTCCAGGCAAAGGTGATGGCAGCACCAAAAAGCTGGTTTGATTCCTTCTGCGCGGGCTGTGATTGGTTCGAGCTGTGCACCCGCATCCGCACACAATAAGCAGCCACCCCCCTTCAATAGAAGTCTAAGGTGGGGAGATCATAGAGCACGGGAACAGGCTGTTCTTATTTCAACAGCCTACCCAGACTCAGAGTCAGTTCTCCTGAACCATATTTCTGTAAATTATCCGGCAGCAAGGTTTCCAACGACTGACAGCCAACCACCAGGCTCAGTGATCCTTCGCTGTCTTAGGACATTGACCAAAGTCAAGGTTTACCCTTGTCACACTTTAGACTCCAACTACTCATTTCGTATATTTATCTGCCACAGTGGATGCACCACAGGAATATGGCTTGATCTTAGCATCAAAACCGCTGCCTGTAATCATTCCCACAATATCCCGGATCAATTCCTTGGTCTGCCCGTTTTGGCCGATGTCCAGGTGAATCTCCAGGTTCAGCTCGGTGTGCCCTTTTTCCGTTAGGTCTTGGGTCAGCTTACTGGCAATTTCCAGGCTGGTGGTAGCCTCCATAAAGATCCGCTGCCGCAGGCTCTTAATGTTTTCATACACCTTTCGCATATAATAGTAGCGTGCTCCCTTACCTACCCTGTGCACAACTATAGCAGTAACAAAATGTGTTTCCTCTCGCACTTGTGAATCTGTCCCGATAATTATCTTGTAGTTAAACTCCGGTTCCTCTGCCACATAAGCGAGAAGATCATTGACAACCTCATCCCAGTTCATCAAACCTTTGGTTGGACTGATGAAGTGCATTGTGTTTCCTTCCTTTCCTTTGAGCGCACCAGTGCATTTGCCAAACGGGAAAATTCTGCTAGATTAAGAGTTTCTCCCCGGCGCTCCGGAATAATCCCTGCTCTTTCAAAAATATTATCACTTTTCGGGTGCCAAAGTCCCGCCTCCTGAAGAGCATTACGAAGCATTTTACGGCGGTAGCGAAAAGCGGCACGCACTACCTCAAAAAAAATTTTTTCATCCTCAACCCTTACTGCTGGCTGCTGTCGGAAGGTTAATTTAAGGACAGCTGATGCCACTTCTGGTGGAGGGTAAAAGGCATGGGGTGATACCTGAAAAAGGAGTTCAGGCTCCGCCAGGTACTGTACAGCAACAGATAAGGAGCCATACTCCTTACCCCCGGGGCCAGCGGCAATGCGCTGCGCAACCTCCTTCTGCACCATAAAAACAAAGAGCTCCTTTCGGAACTCCCCATACAGCATGTGCATGATCAAAGGACTGGTAATATAGTAAGGGAGATTTCCCACCACCTTGCAAGCCCCAGTAAAGCCAGGGGCATACTCCTTCAATAAGTCCTTAAAATCAACCTTACGGGCATCCCCTTTGACTAACCGAATATTATCATATTCCCGAAGAGTTTCTTTCAGCAAAGGAAAGAGAGAGTCATCGATCTCCACAGCAATAACCCGCCCCGCCTGGCGCGCCAAAGCTGCGGTCAAAATTCCCAGGCCCGGACCAATTTCCAGCACCACATCATCTTTCGTAAGCTCAGCCGCAGAGACAATGCGCTCCACCACCTGGGACTGCCAAAGAAAATGCTGTCCCAGCCCTTTCTTTGGCATCAGGCCATAACGCTTTAAAAGTGCTTTTATTGCTGTTGGAGATGTTGCTTTATCCATTCCCCTGCCTCCAATCTTTTTAATTATACTATAAACAAATCAGCACTCCAAATACCAATAATAAACGACTCCTACATTCCCCTGGCCTTTCTCTAACTGCGAAAGACCAACAACCAGGCGGCCAATCATCCAACAACTGCTTTCCCACGCCAAGAACCTTGACACCAAAAACTGCATCAAAAAACCCGGAGGCTCTCTCCGCTCTCCGGGTTAAAAGTGGTATAAATTGCTGAGCACCTATTGATCATTCCAAAATGTAAACCATAACACTGCGAACCCCCCAACTGCGGCACTCTGCCTCAGAAGGGAAAAAGAGATCGATGGTATTTCCTTTGACTGCACCACCCACATCCAGAGCCCTTCCATATCCGTAACCATCGACATACAGGCGAGACCCCAGCGGGATCACCCGAGGATCAACTGCAATAACCCCCCGGGCAACCCTGTGCCCTGTTGCGGTGTAACTACCAGCACTAGGGCCATAAGCGGTGGCCGTAACCTGTAACGATTTACGGAAACGGATGTTATTACCTCCCCGAGAAACTGCAGATGTGGTCCCATAAGCAACAACCCTGCTCACTGGAGGCCTCACTACCTGTTCCTCAATGGTATTTCTGGCAACTTCCTTCCCATCCTCATAGACAACTTTGATCAGGCGCTCTCCCTCCCCTGGTGAGCCTTCCCGCACCACACGCTGCTGTCCTTTGATCATGGAGGAATCCGATTTTCTCTCACTTGTTGCAGGAATTGAAAACTTTTCCTTAACGGTTTCTTCTGTAATCCGGGTTACTCGGATCTCACAACCAGGTTCTACCATGGAATCGAGTGATGGGCTGATCCGATCCTGTTCCCCCAGGCTGAGTGAAACAAGCTGGATCACATCTTTAACAGGAGCACGGGTTGTATAAATGGTTTTAACACCACCATCAGCCACCAGACGCACCGGAAAGGCACGCTCTACAACAACCACCATCCCATCTTTAACCCTTTCATTGGAGCCTGGAGTTACCTTATCCTTGGGGTTCACCTTAACACCTGCCTCAGTTAGGGCCTCCCCTATAGTGGTCTTCATTGTTTTATGGGTTAGTTCCTTCCCATCTACCTGGATCTTGATCTCCTGCCGCGCAAGAGATACCGCTGACCAAGCCAAAACACCGGTTAAGGTAAACACCAATGCTATCATACATACATACAAAGGGCGCGACTTCATCCATCCCCTCTTTTCGCGTTCCTTTTCCTTCACAAAAAATCACCTCATTCCTCATCTTTCCCATTATATGCCTGACATCTTTTAGTGTGTGATGCGGTTGGCAGAGAAAAGATATAGATATCATATTAAACATTAAAGCAAAAATTCCTCTTTTCTATTTCCATATATTTTCCTGGACGCAATATTTGCCTGATCATACCATGGAACCGCAAAAAAAAGCCCCGGAATCTTTTCCGAGGCCTTAGATTGTTTTTTATTCCAGAAGATACACTTTGACCTTTCGCCTACCCCACTTATAACACTCCTTCGAGGTATCTAAGAAAACATCGATCCGGTTTCCTTTGATCAACCCGCCTGTATCTACAGCTTTGGCATAACCGTAGCCCTCTACAAAAAGGTTAGTGCCCAGTGGTATCACTTTGGGATCCACCGCAACTCCACCCACATAGGGCATTACACCAGAAGCTGTGGGGTTACCTGTATGGGTATATGCTGTTGCGGTCATTTCCAAGACTTGTCTGCCATCCAAAGACGCCCCACGGGTAGCCACCTGCCGTCCCTGATCACTATTTTTACCCCCAAAGGCAATCACCTGTGGCACCGGCTTCCTGATCACTTCACTAGCTAAATCTTTTTGCCGGACAACCTTGCCATTTTCAGTAGTAACCTCGAACTTCTTCAAGCGGACACCTTCCTGCCCAGCCTGCTGGATCCTGGTGGTGCCATTAGCCAGGCTTTGATCAGAAACTCTTTTCACCGTGAAAGGAATTGTTTCCTCCTCTGTGACGACCCTGGTGCAAACTCGTATAACCTCTATCTCTGGGATTTTCCCGGATTTAGTATTAATTCTTGCCTCAGCACGGTCATTTTCGCCCAGTTCTACCCCCGCATCCTGTAAAATATCATCTAAACGCGGTAGAGC
>JBASML010000390.1:0-2432 GCA_049656845.1 Syntrophaceticus sp. | reverse complement strand
TGAGTTTATCAGCACAGTAAAAAAATTTATGGAACGAGCGGTTGTGGCAGCAAAAAGAGAAGGAGTAATCAAAGAAAACCATAGTGAACAGGGTGCTGTTGCGGGTGCCACTAGAGAGGCCTTGAGCCAGATAAGCTTAAAGGCTGTGGGATTCAATGTAGGAGGTAAGATCGGAATTGCCCGGTACCATGATCATGTGAGTGTGGCTGTTTTCTTTGGGATTGGGCTTCTACATCTTGACGAAGTGGCAGTCGGTCTGGGACACCGTGTGGTTTCTTAAAAAGATGGTGGTTTTTTATGGGACGAAGATTATGGGTACGAGGCATTCGGGGTGCAGCACCTGTTTCGGAAAATACGCCTGAGTCAATCCGAGGGGCCACCAGGGAACTGCTGACGATCATTGCTGATGAAAACTCCCTGGAACCTGAAAGAATAATCAGTATTATCCTTTCACTTACGCCGGACTTAAATGCTGCATTTCCAGCTGAAGCTGCCCGGGAATTGGGGTGGGTTCATGTGCCCCTCTTCTGTACAACGGAAATACCTGTTCCTGGGGCTCTCAAGATGTGTGTGCGTGTTTTAGTACATGCTTACTTGACTTGTTCCCAGGATGAGGTGAAACACATTTACTTGGAAGATGCAGCAATGCTCAGACCTGACATAGATGGAAAAAACGGTTGACATCTATGAAACAGGCTTGTATGATCTTTTTAGTTTCACCAATTTACAATTAATATATTAAAGAGGGAGGGAGAAAGTATGCCACCGAAAGTAGATCTGGACAAGTGTGATGGTTGTGAAACCTGTGTGGATGTATGTCCGGAGGAAGTTTTTGAGTTAGAAGATGATAAAGCAAAGGTTGCTCGGCCGGATGACTGCTCAGATTGCGAAACATGTGTAGATGAGTGCCCGAACGAGGCAATTACTATGGATGAATAATGTATTATTCTGAAAAAGCTCACAGCCTGGCTGTGAGCTTTTTTCTTTTATTCCTTTTCAATATATGTTAAAATGAGTTAGCTGGGGTAGAAGTACGGTGGAATTGGTAGAATACCCGGTGTATATAATATTTGGCAGGACGGCAGTACGGCAGGAAGGATAGACTTGTCTGACACTCCTTACTTGGAGTTTTTTTATCTTTATCCTGCTGTTCCCTGTCACTCTAAGGCGGTCAGTAAAATGATTATTATCATGGGTGGCAAGGCGAGTATGAAGGAAATAAAGGCAGTACAGTCGAAATTAGTCCAGGAAGGGTTTACAGTTCATATTTCTAAGGGAGTGACTCGTACCATCATCGGAGTGATCGGTGATCGTACGCGAGCATTTACATTATCAATCGATGTAATGCCCGGTGTCGAAAAGGTGATTCCAATTCTGAATCCTTTTAAACTGGCAAGCCGCGAGTTTAAACAAGACAGCACATTGATTGAAATTGGGGATCAAGTTATCGGGGGTAAGGATGTTCACCTGATAGCAGGTCCCTGTGCTGTAGAATCCAGAACACAACTGCTGGAGTGTGCCTTTGCAGTGAAGGAGGCAGGTGCCACCTTCCTGCGCGGCGGGGCTTTTAAACCGCGCACATCACCTTATTCTTTCCAGGGTCTCGCAGAAGTGGGTTTGGAATACATGGCTGAGGCCAAGGAAAAAACAGGGCTGTTGATCGTAACAGAGGTGATGGATCCGCGGTTAGTACCACTTGTTGCTAGATATGCGGACATTCTGCAGCTTGGGGCACGAAATATGCAAAACTTCCCACTTTTAAGAGAGGCTGCTAAAGCAGGTAAGCCTATTCTCTTGAAACGTGGGTCCGGGGCGACTATTGAGGAGTGGCTTATGGCTGCTGAATATGTCATGCTCGAAGGCAACCATCAGGTTATTCTTTGCGAACGGGGAATCAGAACATTTGAAACCCAGACCAGAAATACTCTGGACTTAAATGCGGTACCTGTGATCAAGCGTCTTTCCCACCTTCCGGTGATGGTGGATCCCAGCCATGGAACCGGCAATTGGTGGCTGGTGTCTCCCATGTCTCGTGCAGCTGTAGCAGCTGGAGCAGATGGATTGCTGATCGAGGTACATCCTTCACCTGACGATGCTCTCTCAGATGGGCAGCAGTCCCTTAAGCCTGAGAACTTTCAGGACTTAGTCCGGGAAGTGTCTCAAGTTGCCCGGGCAGTGGGTAGAGTAGTTAACGGTGCCAGGGTTGGTGGTTAGTGACCGTCCCCCTGTTACGCCTGTCATGGGGAGGAGGGAATTAGCACTGGAAAGGAAGAAAAGGGTCGCCATCATAGGCCTTGGTGTCATAGGTGGTTCTTTGGGAATGGCACTCTTGGCAAAAGGAAATTATGAAGTGATAGGCATTGACCGGGATCCCAATGCTGTACATATTGCGCGGGCAACAGGTGCAGTATCTGTAGGTACTACAGATTATC
>JBASML010000389.1:0-2625 GCA_049656845.1 Syntrophaceticus sp. | reverse complement strand
ATGTCTGAAGTTTCCCTGGAGCAGGTGCTGGCCTGGGATCCCGATGTAATCATTACCTGGAATCGGGAGCAATCTGGGTATTACCCGCAGCTGCTGGAAGATCCCAAATGGCAAGAACTAAAAGCTGTTAAAGAGGGTAAGGTATACGAAATTCCCTGCGCGCCTTTCAGCTGGTTTGACCGGCCGCCTTCAGTTAACCGCATCCTGGGGTTGAAGTGGCTGGGGAACGTCCTTTATCCCGATGTCTATGATTATGATTTAACAAAAGAAGTTAAGGAGTTCTACTCTCTCTTCTACCACTATGACCTATCTGATCAAGAGGTAAATGATTTGCTAAAAAATGCTGTTCCTAAATAATAAAGAAAAATGTAAGTGAAAACTAACCAGAAACCGGAGGCAGGAAGTTGTGGGAAATCCACCTTCCGCTGCCTCCGACTTTTTTTACTTTACGAATCATGGTGTTGTTATAAAACGATTCACAGCAGCTTGCATTTGGACTAATTCATACCCCATCACAAAATCAGGATAAGAATCGGTTTTTTCGTTCAGCTTACAGAATGTCCCTTAGGGAATTCCTTCAGGACAACCCTGTAAAAGCCTTAAGAGCTGCTGTGAATCTGCAGTTAATATTTCCAGTTGATACAAATAATATACAAAGTAATGTCTGGTAATATTTGCTTATTATGATACGGTTCATCCTTTTTTGTATAATATGTTGTCACCAGGGAAAAATTTATTGAGAAAAGTATGATTTTATATTATTATTATATTTAGGTTCCTAGCACTCAATAGTTATGAGTGCTAATAATGCACTGTAATCTTTAAAGCATTCCTATAACAAATGAAAATGGAGGTGCTAGTGATGAGCCTTAAACCGCTGGGCGAAAGAGTTGTCCTCAAGATTGTCGAAGCAGAGGAAAAGACGGAAGGAGGTATTGTGCTCCCAGATACCGCCAAGGAAAAACCCCAACAAGGGGAAGTGGTTGCTGTAGGGAACGGAAGGGTGTTGGAAAACGGGAAAAAGGTTCCCCTGGATGTCAATGTTGGGGATAAGGTTTTCTTTTCCCGCTATGCTGGTACTGAGGTTAAAGACGGGGAAGAAAAGTTTCTGATTGTTAATGAGCGGGATATCCTTGCTATCATTAATTAATAAATTAACAAGGAGGTTGTACTACTATGCCTAAGGAATTGAGTTTCAGTTATGATGCCCGCCAGGCTATGGAAAAGGGTGTCAATATCCTGGCTGATACTGTAAAGGTGACACTGGGGCCTAAAGGCCGTAATGTTGTGCTGGAAAAACCTTTTGGCCCTCCCCAGATTACCAATGACGGAGTGACAATTGCTAAGGATATTGAGCTGGAAGACCCCTGGGAAAACATAGGGGCACAGCTAGTCAAGGAGGTAGCCACTAAGACCAATGATGTGGCTGGTGACGGTACTACCACTGCAACTGTACTGGCGCAGGCTATGATTCGAGAAGGATTTAAGAATATAGCTGCAGGAGCTAATCCAATGCTTCTCAAGCGGGGAATAGAAAAGGCTGCAGGGGTTGTAGTAGAGAAAATCAAGGGAATGGCCGTAGAAGTAGACAGTAAGGAAGCTATAGCACAGGTAGCCTCCCTTTCTGCGGACGATGAGGAGATTGGAAAGTGGATTGCCGACGCCATGGAAAAGGTGGGAAATGACGGGGTGATCACAGTTGAGGAGTCAAAAACCTTTGGCACCTCCCTGGATGTTGTGGAAGGCATGCAGTATGACCGCGGCTATATGTCCCCCTATATGGTGACCGATTCCGAAAAAATGGTAGCCGATCTAGAGGAACCGTATATTTTGATTGTCGATAAAAAGATTTCCGCGGTCACTGAAATAGTGCCAATTTTGGAGAAGGTTGCTCAAACCGGTAAGCCATTGCTTTTAATTGCCGAAGATATTGAAGGGGAAGCCCTGGCCACACTGGTGGTCAACAAACTGCGGGGTGTTCTTAATTGCGTTGCTACCAAGGCTCCTGGCTATGGTGACCGCAGAAAGGCCATGATGGAGGACATCGCCATCCTTTCCGGAGGAACTGTTATTTCAGAGGAAAAGGGAATTAAGCTGGAAAATATCACCTTGGACATGCTAGGTCAGGCTGGCCGTGTGGTTGTAGATAAAGAGGAGACCACTATTGTGGAAGGAAAAGGGTCTGCTGAAGAGATAGAAAAGCGCATTATTCAGATCAGAAACCAGTTCGATGTTGCAACATCGGAGTACGACCGGGAAAAACTCCAGGAACGCCTGGCCAAATTGGCAGGGGGTGTTGCGGTAATCAAGGTTGGGGCTGCAACAGAAGTGGAGTTGCGGGAGAAGAAGTCAAAAATCGAAGATGCCCTGGCTGCTACCAGAGCAGCTGTCGAGGAAGGGATTGTCCCCGGTGGAGGTGTTGCACTGTTGAGAGCGATCTCCTCTTTGGAAAACTTAGAACTTGAGGGGGATGAGGCAACAGGAATAAGGATTGTCAAGAGAGCCCTGGAGGAACCGTTGCGAATGATCGCCGAAAATGCCGGTTTTGAAGGATCTGTTGTTGTGGAAAAGGTAAAAGCGTTGGAAACGAACTATGGCTTCAATGTTATGACAGAAGAATATGAG
>JBASML010000388.1:0-2404 GCA_049656845.1 Syntrophaceticus sp. | reverse complement strand
GATTAATGCAGCCGTAGATATTAAAATTAGTAGTGTGAATGATTTTTAGTATTATTGGTGCGTTCTCAATTTCTCAGTTATTGATTAGATAATTGATTGCCATTTCGGTTGAGCATATTAATGTTTTAATCCATATTTGGTATACTTTAGTTGCTGTAAAAAATACTTCCTTTATTCAAAAGCACTTCACTAAACAAAACCAAAAGTTGTTTTTATAAAATCTGCGAAAAATTTATTCTAAAACCTGTAACAGAAATTGGTTGCTCTGTTTGTCTAATCGATTGATACTATTTTTGAAGTTTATCTTTGTGCACCAATTGATGCTAATAATATTATTATGGTATACCATTTATAATTTATATATACTATTCAACACAATTTCTTAAATTCCTTCTTTAATTTTTTTATTTTTTTTCATTCGTCAACCTCTATCTAAAAAACAATCAAACCGCCCAGGAAACGCTTTTATTGACTCAAATCCAGCTACTATCCGCACTCCCATCTGCTGTTTTAATCTTACAAACTTAAAATTAAAAATATAATCAAACATAGCCAACGAGTGTAGCCATAACAAGAACACATAGCTCTTTCAGGAAAATTCACAGTGAATTGTGTAAATTGTATGCCATTTTTATTTTAAGTGATGCGGAGCAATTCAAATGAATTAAACCAACACAGCAATAATAATAATAAGCTGAATACTATCGGCATTCTATTACTCCGATAGTATTCAGCTCTCAAGCAGATCTTCATTACCCTGAATCCCTTCTGTTTGAAGAAGTTCAACATAGTTTTTGTTGGTAAATTGGCTGCTCTGGTTGCTGTTTATGATCTCCGGTTTTCTCAACTTGAAGGCTCTTTTCAAGCACTCCAGCACCCAGTGGCGGTCTATAGTAGTAGTACTCAGTTCGTAATCTATGATATGTTCTCAAAACCATTAAATATTATATTCAGCACTTATTACATACAATATATCCAAAGACGCCCATGTTTTGTATGCCATATTATTTCGCGCGATTTCCTCTTCGCCAATTTCAAAGATTCATATTACTACAAAAATAACGGATCACAGGATGACTGACATAGTTTGGGTAGTAGGAATGATTTAGGATTAATTAGGGGTAGTATCAAAATGAGCGGTCCACCACTCGGACGTCCACCCCGGGGTAGCCAAACAAATAAGGGGCTTGTAAGGGGCTTGAAAAATAAACATGAAAAACCCTTATTATTTTCCTTTTTCATCTAGGGCAAGCTGGATAAAATAAGCCTTACAGGAACGCTCAATATGTTTGCGCCCGATCATTTCCGCTTGATCACCATCCCCGTTTTTGATAGCTTCAAGTAGGGCTTTGTGCTCTTCTGTAGCTTCATGTATTCTGCCGGGAACAGTATAACCGATTTTCGTGAAACCGATGATGTAATCGACCAGCTCAGAGATCATCTGATACAATTTGGCATTGCGTGCTGCCCTGTAAATTATCTCGTTAAAATCAAGATGCAGTTCATTTAAATGCTCCATATCTTTCTCTGCTGCTGCTTTTTCCATCTCCTGCAGCAACTCCTCCAGATCAGCAACCTCTTCAGGAGTAATAGACTGCGCAGCAAGCCGAGCCGCCAATCCTTCCAGAACAGCTCTAATGTTATAGATATCCCAGACATCTTTAGCTGACATACGGGTAACGATTACTCCCTTATTAGGAGTATGTTTTACAAAACCCTCTAACTCCAATTGCCGCAGAGCCTCACGCACCGGAGTACGGCTTACCCCCAGCTGTTTGGCCAGTTTTCGTTCAACTATCCTCTCTCCTGGCTCCAGTATCCCGCTGATCACTGCCTGCCGCAAAGTATGGTATACCTTAAAATACAAGCATTGTGAATCTGATGGTTCAAGCTTACCAATAACACGTTCCACTATACCTCTTTCCTTTCCCTATACTATCTATACTATAATATGTTCTAGCAAATTATACAGTGAAGAGCTGCTAGCAACAAGTCCCAGCTAGCTTTTTATTTAGATCACTCCTTTTTTTGATTTATTTATTCCTTTAATTAACCCGTAATTAACCCGCTTTCTGGTAAAAATCTTTTAAAAACCGGAAAAACGAAACAGCTGTCTTTTATGTTTTTTATCCAATATGCAATGAGCTATTAGATATTACTACTGAAAAAATCCAAAGATCTATTGGTTCTGAAAGGGTGATGCTTTTCGTCCTCCGGTATACTACCAATTAACCGCAATTTTTGCAGGTTTTTAGCGTACCTATGAGGAATTGAAGAAAGCTAAAACTGCAGTATTGCGGAGTACAACCAGCAGTTTCAGCGCGTTCAGCTGCTATTTAACAATTTTTAGAGAAGGAATTACGGGCAGAATAGAGAATACGGTATATGGTATACCATATAATAC
>JBASML010000387.1:0-4034 GCA_049656845.1 Syntrophaceticus sp. | reverse complement strand
AATTAATACTAGTAGAAAATCGGTCAAACCAGCCGTAGAAAAGCGGGATGCCGCTTTTATCCAGGATCTTGCCCAAAAGCAGGTTGATGCTGGTGCTGATTATATAGATGTCAACTGCGGGACAATGGTTTTTAATGAGCCGGAGGTTATGGCCTGGCTGGTGGAGACAATACAGGCAAAGGTGCAGGCGCCATTGTGCATCGACAGCCCCAATCCTCAAGCAGTGGAAGTAGGGCTTTCTTTAGCAAAATATGGTCAGCCGATGCTCAATTCTATCACAGCAGAAAAACAGCGATTTACGGACCTGCTGCCGCTGGTTGTTAAGTATAAAGCAAAAATAGTTGGGTTGTGTATGGATGACTCTGGCATGCCGGAAACTGCCGAGGACCGACTGCGGATTGCCCGTAAGCTGATTCGGGATTTAACTGATGCTGGGATTCCTGAGGATGACATTTATCTTGATCCCTTAGTCAAGCCTGTCAGTACAGGGGATCAGGCTGGTATGGAAGTACTGGATACCATCGCTGCAATTAAGGAAGAGTATCCGGCTGTCCATGGCATATGTGGATTGAGTAACATTTCTTATGGTTTGCCCAACAGGAGGGTCCTAAACCAGGTGTTTATGATTCAAACTATGACTAAAGGTATGGACAGTTATATTCTTGACCCCTTGGACAAGACGATGATGGGTTTCCTATATGCTTCCCAGGCAACTCTGGGAAAAGATGAGTTTTGTGTAAAATACCTTGCAGCTCACCGGAATGGCTTGTACGAAGGCTAGAATCTTTCGTGAGAACTGGTTGCCGGAAAATTAGAAAAGAGGATCTGGGATGAACACAGTCAAATTTAGCGCAGTTGTTAATGGAAAAAGTATAACAGTAGAAATCCCCCCTAACCTAAGGCTAATCGATCTTCTTAGGGATATTTTAGGGCTTACCGGAACCAAAGAGGGATGTGGGGAGGGTGAATGTGGGGCATGTACTGTGCTTGTGGATGGCAAGGTAATCAATTCATGTCTGATGTTGGCGGTACAGGCACAGGGTAAGGAGATCGTGACAATTGAGGGTGTCAGTCAAAATGGTGTTGAGAATCCTATCCAGCAGTCATTTATCGAACATGGGGCTGTCCAGTGTGGATACTGTACTCCTGGTATGGTTTTAGCAGCTAAGGCTCTCCTTGATAAAAATGCATCTCCTACCAGACAGGAGATCGCAGTGGCTTTGTCAGGTAATATCTGCCGGTGTACAGGTTATGAAAAGATTATTGATGCTGTCGCAGCTGCCGCAGAGAAAATGTTCTCCCCAAAGCAGCAAGGAGAACAAACCTGTGAGCTGGAGCACCCTGTAGTAAAGGATAATACAAAGAATGCAGTTGGGAAATCGGTTGCCAAGAAGGATGCTGTGGCAAAGGTTACAGGTAAAAGTGTTTTTGCTGCTGATATTAGGTTGGATGGCATGCTTCAAGTGAAGGTACTCCGCAGCTCTTTAGCACATGCTTTGGTGAGAAACATCGATGTGAGCAGGGCGTGTTCACTACCGGGAGTAGCAGCGGTATTAACTTATAAAGATATCCCTGGCACAAATGCATTCGGCATTATTGTTAAAGATGAACCTGTTCTGGTGGTGGATAAGGTCCGATGTAAGGGGGATGCTCTGGCTATAGTAGCGGCAGAAACTGAGGCTATAGCATCAAAGGCGTTGGATTTGATTGAGGTTGACTATGAAGAAATTCCTGCGGTTTATTCTGCAAAAGATGCCATGCAGGATGAGGCACCCCGTGTTCATGCAGCGGGTAATATTCTGGCAGCAGATAAAATCCGCAAGGGGGATGCGGAAAAAGCACTTAATTCCTGTGATGTTGTGGTAACCAACAATTATTGCACTCAGATGGTTGAGCACTGTTATATTGAGCCAGAAACGGGGATCGCCTACATGGATGGAGATGTTGTTGTAATTAAGGCCTGTACCCAAAACCCACATTATGACAGGGTGGATGTTGCTGCTAACCTGGCAGTTCCCTTGAATAAGGTGCGTGTTGTGCAAACAACTACAGGTGGTGGCTTTGGGGGAAAGCTTGATATTTCAACCCAGGTGCATTTAGCCTTGCTTACCCAAAAAACCGGGAGACCTGTGCGTTTGGTTTTTGATAGGGAAGAATCGTTCTTGGCTACTTCAAAGAGGCATCCCTTTTTCATTAGCTATACCAGCGGTGCTACTAAAAATGGGTTGCTAAAAGCAGTTAAGGTGCATTTTATTTGTGATACTGGTGCTTATGCATCTTATGGCCCTGCCACGATGAAGAGGGCGCTTGTGCATGCTACTGGCCCTTATGAAGTGCCTCATGTCAGTGTGGATGGTTACTGTGTTTATACAAATAATCCGCGGGCTGGGGCAATGCGTGGGTTTGGGGCTCCTCAGATGGCTTTTGCCCATGAATCTCAAATGGATGCACTGGCAGTGAAACTGGGCATTTCCCCTTTGGAAATCAGAATGAAAAATGCCCTGCGTCAGGGCTCTGTTACTGCAACCGGACAGGTGCTTAAAGAAAGTGTTGGCCTGGTGGAAACAATTGAGAGTGTTCAGGAAAAGTATAACCAGGCGATGTTGAAAAAAGGGGGGAGAGCAGGGTGAAGAAGCGAGGGACCGGTGTTGGGTGCATGTGGTATGGAATCGGCAATACAGCTCTTCCTAATCCTGCCGGCGCATTTATCGAACTCCTGGATGATGGTTCAGCCATTGTTTTGACCGGGTGCGCGGATATTGGCCAGGGATCAGATACTGTACTTGCTCAGATTGCCGCAGAAGAATTAGGAATCAAATATGAGGATGTGCGTGTTGTTTCAGGTGATACAGAAGTCAGTCCAGATGCAGGGGCTACTTCAGCCTCAAGACAGACCTATATTTCTGGTAATGCTGTGCGGCTAGCGGCTCAAGAGGCAAAGCAGGTCTTGTTGCAAGAGGCAGCTGTACTGTTAAAAAAGCCTGTAGAAGAACTTGAACTGAGAGAGGGGATGGTTTTACAGGCAGGGGAGGCAACTGGACACCTTGTGAAGGAATTAATTCAGCGCTGCCGTGTCCAGGGTAAGTTGACATTGGGCAGCGGTTGGTTCAACCCGGAAACGACAAAAATGGATCCTGAAACCGGGTATGGGATTCCTTATGCTACATATGCCTTTGCCACCCAGGTTGCTGAAGTTGAGGTAGATACAATCACAGGAGAAGTTCAGGTGCTGAAAATATATGCCGCCCATGATGTAGGAAAAGCTATTAACCCACAAAATGTGATCGGCCAAGTGCAAGGTGGGTGTGCCATGGGTATCGGTTATGCCTTGATGGAGGAGGTCAAGGTTGAGAAAGGGACCATCAAAAATCCGCATCTATCCGGGTATATCATTCCCACGACATTGGATGTGCCAAAAATTGATGTGACCATTGTTGAGAGTCCGGAAAGCTCGGGGCCTTTTGGGGCAAAGGGAGTTGGTGAGCCGGCATTAATTCCGACTGCGGCTGCTATTGCCAATGCCATCTATGATGCCATTGGGATCAGGTTTACTAGTTTGCCGATTACTGCGGAAAAGATTGTTGCTGCCTTGAAAGAAAAAAATGAAAGGAGAGCATGAAATGGCAACAGCGATTAAAAATATAGGAACCATTGTCAGTGGAGATGTGAAGAATCCAGTATTAGAAGGGGATACCATTGTTGTTTGCGAGGGGAAGATCGCCGAGATCGGTAGTGCAGATATTTTGGAGAACTACCAGATTGAACGTACCGTTGATGCCAAAGGTGCAACGGTCATACCAGGGCTTATCGATTCCCATGTGCATCCTGTGATCGGTGATTTTACACCTCGTCAGAATACACTTGGGTATCTGGAAGGTGGGCTGCACGGTGGGGTGACCACCATGATCTCAGCTGGTGAATGCCATACCCCAGGAAGACCGAAGGACCCTGCCGGGGTCAAAGCCCTGGCTGTTTTAGCCCATAAGTCTTTTCAAAATTTCAGGCCCAGTGGGCTCAAAATTCATGGAGGAGCC
>JBASML010000386.1:0-1556 GCA_049656845.1 Syntrophaceticus sp. | reverse complement strand
CCAAAAACAAGATTCCGCTTCTGGCTACTGCGGCTACTGCTCCTGAAGTTACATATGATGAGAAGACCAAAAAGGTACGGGACTATGTTTTCCGCGTTTGCATCATTGACCCGGACCAGTCTCAGGTTATGGCCAACTATATTTACGATGAGCTGAAACTGAAAAACGGTGCCATTATGGTTGATAAAAACAATGATTACAGTGTAGGCCTGGGCAAGACTTTTAAAAAGTTCTTCACTGATAAAGGCGGTAAGATAGTTGCGGAAGAAGGTTTTATAGATACAGATACAGTGTTTAAGCCGCAGCTGACCAGTATTGCCGCTAAAAAGCCAGAATTTATTTATATACCTGCTTACTACAACCAGGTGGGGATGATCATCAAGCAGGCCCGGGAACTGGATATTGATGTACCGATTATGGGTGCTGATGGCTGGGATTCTCCAGAATTAGTGAGCCTTGCGGGTGCAGACAACCTTTCTAATTGCTACTTTACAAATCACTACTCTGTTGAGGACCCAGATGAGCGTATCCAGAATTTTGTCAAGGCATACAAAGAGAAACACAACAGTGCGCCTGATGCTTTTGCAGCACTTGGCTATGATGCCGGGTATCTGATGGCTGAAGCCATTAAACAGGCGGGGGAAGCGGATCCAGAGAAGATACGGCAGGCCTTAGAAGATATCAAGGATTTTGAAGGAGTCACCGGAAAACTGTCCTTTGATGAGAAACATAATCCGATTAAAGAGGTTTCCATTATTCAGATAGTGGATGGCAAACAGAAACTAGTCAAGAAGATGCAGCCTGAGCATTAAAAAAAACAGTTTGCAGGGTCAAAAGGGAGGGCAGATGCCCTTCCCTTTTCCTGCTTTTAGATGCAGAACATGGAGGTGAGCTGATGCAGGACCTGCTGCAGCAATTGCTCAACGGATTGTCCCAGGGAAGTATTTATGCCCTGATCGCTGTAGGTTATACTATGATTTACGGTATTATCCAGTTAATCAACTTTGCTCATGGTGATGTGATGATGGTGGGGGCCTTTGTTGCCCTCGGTGCTGCTATGATGGGCTTGGGATTTATTCCCAGCCTATTGATAGCGATGCTCACCTGTGCTTTTCTAGGTGTGGTGATCGAGCGTGTGGCTTATCGCAGGGTGCGGCCTGTGAGCAGGTTGGCTGCCCTGACCAGTGCTATTGGAGTTTCGCTTTTGCTGGAATACACTATGATGTATTTTTTGGGAGCTGATATCAGGTCTTTCCCTTCTGGAATCCTCGCCGAGCGGACATACTCTTTGGGAGGAGTACTCATCACTAATAAAGAGCTGCTGGTCCTGGGAACTACTCTGGTATTGGTGATTATTTTGCAGTACATTATCTACAGAACCCGGACTGGAAAAGCGATGCGTGCAGTATCTTTTGATGGGCAGGCGGCACAATTGATGGGTGTCAATGTCAATAATACTGTTGCCATTACATTTTTTATCGGTTCCGCTATGGCTGCAGCCGCCGGTATGCTGTACGGAATTTGTTTCAATGTGCAGCCATTGATGGGCCTGATGC
>JBASML010000385.1:0-2371 GCA_049656845.1 Syntrophaceticus sp. | reverse complement strand
CTCTATTATTTGCCTGAGTCGGAAGCTCTTCAGAAGATTTTCAGTGCACTTGGGGTGAGCAGTTAGGTGAATAATAGCCAATTACATGTGGAAATAGCTCAGGTTAAAGCTGCAATATCTCCCACAGAACTGATCAGTTTAGGGCTTGGTTCTTGTGTTGGGGTTTGTCTCTATGACCCTATTACTAAGGTGGGAGGGCTTGCCCATGTGATGTTGCCTGAATCCGCTGAAGGGCATAAAACAGAATTCAAAGGTAAATATGCTGATACAGCAATTCCAACGCTTATTATTGAAATGTTGAAGTTGGGTGCCTCTAAAAAGCGCCTTGTGGCTAAAATAGCTGGGGGAGCCCAGATGTTCAACTTTTCCAATACATCAGAGTTGATGTGTATTGGGGAACGCAATGTGAAAGCAGTGATTGAGGCGTTAGAAAAAGAAAAGATACCTATTATATCCCAGGATACAGGGATGAATTACGGGCGAAGTATTAAATTGTGTACAAATACAGGCCTATTATATATTAAGAGTATGGCTCATAATGAAAAGGTTTTATAATTGTTTGGCAATAGGTGTGAGAAATGAAAACTAGTGAATCTTTACTTTGGCAGGAATATAAAAAAAATAAAAATGCCAAAACGCGGGAAAAATTGATTCTGTACTATGTCCCTCTGGTCAGGTATACTGCTAGCCGTATATCTCCTAGCCTTCAGGGCTATTTTGAATTTGACGATTTAGTAAGTGCAGGAGTTTACGGATTGATAACAGCAATAGATAGATTTAACCCTGATCTTGGATATAAATTTGAAACCTTTGCTCTCTCTAGGATCAAGGGGGCTATTTTTGATTGGCTGCGCTCTTTGAATTGGATACCGCAGTCTGTTTTCAGAAAAACCAAAGAGCTAGAAAATGCCCTTTGGGAACTTGAACAAAAGCTAGGTAGGCCACCTGAGGACCAAGAAGTTGCAGCTCATCTTGGTTTGAATTTAAAAGAGTATGAACGTTTGATACTGCAAACAGCACCCATTACACTTATTTCTCTTGATGATCATTTTAATTCTTCAAGAGATAGCAGGGATACCTACCCTTTACAAGATCTGGTACCTGATTCTCAGGCAGTAGATCCTGTAGCATCTTGTGAGGCAATGGAAACAAAACGAATACTCGCCCGAGCAATTGAAAAACTGCCGGAAAGGGAAAGGTTAGTTATTACACTTTACTATTATGAAGGGCTCACTTTAAAAGAAATTGGTCAAATAATCGGGGTATCTGAATCAAGAGTATCACAACTGCATACAAAAGCAATCTTAAGATTGAGGGGTCAGTTGAGTAGAAAGAAAACTGAGTTAATAATTTAGATCATTGAGCATAAAATGTTCCACAGGGCAGGAAAAATGGGGTGGGAAGAGAAATTTAACAAGGAGGGGGAATTGGGATATGTCACAGAATTCTGCCTACTTTTTTGAGATAACAGAGAAAGGCGTTTTCTTGACAGTTAACTCATTACCTAAAACAGATCTAACCCAAATGCATATTCTTGAGCAAGAAATAGTTGCTCGAAACATTGAAAATGTGGATTGGAAAGAGGTTAAACAAGCTAACCGATTCAAGTCCAAAAAGTACAAGATTGCTCCGCCACAGATGACTTCAAAGAATGATGGTGTTCTTGTAATCGACATCAGTGATGATCAAATGAAAGCATATGCCATATTATTTCCCCCCCTTAGTAATGGTAGACCGGTAACAAAAGATGTAATAATGGTAAAATTAAATGATGCTGGCATAAAATATGGTATAGACCATAAAATGGTTCAAGAGCTATGCACCGCACAAAAATATACCAGATGTTGTATTGCACAGGGGCGACAGCCACAAAAAGGCAGGGATGCTGTAATTGAATACAATTTTGATGTGTCACAAGACTTGTTCAAACCACAGGTAACGGATGATGGAAGAGTTGATTTTTATAATTTAAATGTGATTCAGAACGTAGTAGAGGGCCAGGTATTGGCCAGGAAAATACCTGCAGTTCCTGGAATCAGCGGTGTTACTGTAACTGGAAAAAAGGTTAATCCCCCTCGCCCACGAGATATACCTCTTAATGCAGGTAAAAATACAATACTGAACAATAATGGTTTCACTCTGATCGCTACAATATCTGGTCATGCAATTCTAAAGGCAGGTCGTGTATCTGTATTACCAGTTTTTGAGGTTGCCGGGGATGTAGATTTATCTACTGGAAATATCGATTTTGTTGGTTCTGTACGTGTTTTAGGTAATGTTAAACCCGGTTTTGTTATAAAAGCCGAGGGGGATGTGGAGGTCAACAGGGCAATCGATGGGGGATTTGTAAAAGCTGGGGGTAGTATCATGG
>JBASML010000384.1:0-4451 GCA_049656845.1 Syntrophaceticus sp. | reverse complement strand
GGACCGCGCCATTTTAGAATCGAATCCACATCAGTTGATTGAGGGCTTGATTATAGCGGCTTATGCTGTTCAGGCATCGATTGGCTACATCTATGTGCGTGCGGAATATCCTCTGGCGGTGGCCCGTTTAAGGACAGCCCTGGAGCAGGCCCGGGATAAGGGGCTGCTCGGCGAAAAGATGCTTGGAAGTGACTTCAGCTTTGATATTATCATCTTTCAGGGCTCCGGGGCCTTTGTATGTGGGGAAGAGACAGCTTTGATTACTTCTATCGAAGGCAGTCCTGGGGTTCCCAATCACCGACCGCCTTACCCGGCAACATCAGGTTTACACAGTAAGCCTACAGTGATCAATAATGTGAAAACTCTTTCTTATGTGCCACATATCATGCGCCAGGGTGCTGAATGGTTTAAGAGTATTGGTACTGAGAATAGTCCTGGAACCGCGGTGTTTGCTCTAGCAGGAAAGGTTGTCGGTACAGGTTTAGTTGAAGTACCTATGGGTACTACTATCAGAGAACTGGTTTATGACGTAGGTAGCGGAATAAAGGAAGAAAAGGCCTTTAAGGCTGTTCAGATCGGCGGCCCTTCAGGGGGCTGTTTGCCTGAGTCATCTTTGGATCTGCCCATTGATTTTGACTCCCTTCAAAAAGCAGGAGCCATGATGGGTTCCGGAGGCCTTGTAGTTTTGAATGAAGACGATTGTATGGTAGAAATCGCACGTTTCTTTCTTGATTTTACCCAAAAGGAATCTTGTGGGAAGTGCACTTTCTGCCGGCTGGGAACCAAGCAGATGCTGGAGATTCTTACGGATATCACTAAAGCAAAGGGAAATCCCGAGGATATAGACATACTCTTAGATTTGGCAGAGGATATTAAAATGGGTTCTCTATGCAGCCTCGGTAAAACAGCACCAAATCCTGTTATTACCACCATACGTTATTTCCGGGATGAGTATGAGGCTCACATTAATGAAGGACGGTGTCCGGGCTTGATGTGTAAGGAATTAATCTCCTATGTGATCATTCCGGAAAAGTGCAGCAAGCTTTGTGATGTTTGTATTGGCAGCTGTCCTACAGAAGCCATATACACAAGGCCTGATATGCTGAAAGCAATTCATCAGGATAAGTGTTATAAATGCAACAGCTGTCTGGTGTCCTGTCCACCCCAATACAAGGCTGTAATCAGGGTATCTCCCCCACTTGAAGTAGAAAAAGAGGAAGGGGGTAAGGAAGATGAGCAGTAATGTTAATATAACAATAGATGGACAGCAGTATCAGGTACCCGCGGGAGAAAAGCTCCTCTGGGCTGCTTTGGATTGCGGCGTCTACATTCCACATCTGTGTGGTATCAGAGAAGAGGAGCGTCCAGAGGCAAGCTGCCGGCTTTGTTTTGTAGAAATCGAAGGAATGCATAACCCTGTAACCTCTTGCACTCAAGAAGTAACAGAGGGTATGGTTGTACACACACGCACACCTCGGGTTGACCGCCTGGTAGGAACGGCTTTTGAACTGCTGCTTTCTAATCATAAGCTGCGGTGTGGAAAATGTCCCCAAAATCGCCAGTGCGAATTACAGAAAATAGCAAGAGAGAGAAAACTAAAGTTAAAGCTTACCCGCCTGAGACCACTGCTCACTGAAGAGCAGCCTGTAGATGATTCTCCTGATTCTTTTATATACGACCCCAATAGGTGCGTATTGTGTGGTCGCTGTATATGGGTGGATCACAAGGTAGTAAAGGTGGGAGCTATTGGCTTTATCCGGCGTGGTTTTGACCGAAAGATGTCCACATTTGGTGATCGTCCTTTAAAGGATTCTCCCTGCACACAGTGTGGTGAGTGTGTTAAGGTATGTCCTGTAGGGGCATTGACTTTTAAAGAAGAAACAAAATAAACATAATAAAACCGGGGATAACTCCCCGGCGGGGTGCACTTAGTTAGTTTTTAGACTGAAACTGGTTATCTGTCTGGAGACTGCGTTCGGCTCTTTCAATGGCGAGTTTTACCAGGCTACCACAGTCACGGGAGGGGACACTTCCCCAACCTTCACTCTGTACGATATCCAATACTCCCATGTCCTTAGCCAGTTCGTACTTTAGCCTTTCAGACATTAAACCCCTGTTTCGACGTCCCATGAAAACCTCCTTTGTGCACCCATTATTATTGTTCATAATGAAACAAACAATTATACAGTTATTTTATGTCTTATAGGATGTTTTTGACTTGAAAGTCAATCTATAATATAATGATTCAGTAAATTATTCATAATACTATCGATTATATACAATTTTCGTGTTTTTTAACTTAAGGGAGGGAAATGCCGCTTTGAAAGTTTATGATTCCTCATGCATACGCAATATTGCTGTTATTGGGCATGGCGGTGCGGGTAAAACATCTCTTGTCGAAGCAATGCTTTTTAATGCTGGGCATACTAATCGTTTGGGAAGGGTTGACGATGGTACAGCAACAACCGATTATTTCCCAGAAGAAATAAAACGAAAGATATCTGTTAGTACAGCGTTGGCTCCCTGTGAATGGAAGGGCTGCAAGATCAATCTTTTAGATACACCAGGATATGCTGACTTTTTTTCCGAGGTTAAGGGGGCTCTGCGAGTTGCAGATAGTGTACTCTTAGTTCTCTGTGCAGTATCAGGGATTGAAGTACAAACGGAAATTGGCTGGAGAGAAGCAGAGAAAGCAAATCTCCCTAAAATAGTCTTTATTAATAAGATGGATCGGGAGAATGCGAACTTTGATCGTGTTCTAAAACAAATGAAAGAATTCTTTAAAAAGAATATCATCCCCTTTCAGCTGCCTATTGGATCTGAGGACAACTTCAGCGGATTGGTTGACATTCTGAGTATGAAAGCCTATAAGTATAACCATAAAGATGGTTCATACCAGGAGGAAGAGATCCCTGAAGATATGACAGAGGCCGTAGAGTCTGCCCGGGAAGCTGTTGTAGAAGCGGCTGCTGAAGGTGATGATGAACTCCTCATGAAATATTTGGATGGGGAGGAGCTTTCTGATGATGAAATACACACTGGTTTAAAGAATGCTTTTAAGGCAAACAATTTTGTTCCAGTTTTATGTGGGTCCGCATTAATGAATATTGGTATCAGGCATTCTCTCGATTTTCTGGCTGATATTGTCCCATCTCCGGTGGATATGGCTGAAAAGCCGCTTGCAGAGGAGCCGCAATCTGCGCTGGTTTTTAAAACACTAGCTGACCCCTATGTAGGCAAATTAAGTTTTTTCCGGGTATATGGAGGAAGTTTTAAGAGCGACAGCGTTGTCTTTAATGCTAACAAAGGGAAGGAAGAAAAAATTGGGCAGATTTTTACAATGCGTGGAAAGCACCAGGATGCACTTCCCGAAGTTAAAGCTGGAGATATAGCTGTTCTCTCCAAACTTCAGGAAACAGAAACCGGAGATACACTCTGCAGTAAAGATAACCAGGTGAAACTTCCTGGTATTGAATTCCCTGAACCGATGCTTTCCATTGCTATTGAACCCAAGAGCAAGGGGGATGAGGATAAGCTTAGCGGCGCTTTAGCAAAACTGATTGAAGCAGATCCTACACTGCGTATTGAAAAAAATACAGAAACCAAAGAAACAGTTCTTACTGGAACAGGTGAAACACATCTGGATATTGTTTTGGAGCGACTTCAACAGAAGTTTGGGGTTGAGGTTACATCGAAAACACCGAGTATTCCGTATCGCGAGGCCATTAGAGGAACGGTTCAGCAGGAAGGTAAGTACAAGAAACAGACTGGCGGACGCGGTCAATATGGCCATGTTTGGATAACATTTGAACCCAACACCGAAGATGAGTTTGCCTTCGAAGAAAAGGTTTTCGGTGGCGCAGTTCCCAGACAGTACTTCCCGGCTGTGGAAAAGGGCCTTAGGGAAGCGATTACTGAAGGAGTTTTGGCAGGATACCCGGTTATTGGACTCAAAGCTACACTTTATGATGGTTCTTATCACCCTGTAGACTCTTCAGAAATGGCCTTTAAGATTGCCGCTTCTATGGCTTTCAAAAAGGGAATGGAAAAGGCAGACCCAGTTCTTTTGGAACCGATCATGAATGTGGAGATTCTGGTTCCCGAGCAGTTCATGGGTGACATTATAGGGGATCTCAACGGAAAGCGCGGCAGAATCATGGGTATGGAACCACAGGAGGGTGGAATGCAGCTGATCAAAGCCCAGGTTCCCCTTGCTGAAATGCAGGATTATCCAATTGCTTTAAAATCGATAACCCAGGGCCGCGGTTCCTTCAGGATGGAGTTTGCCAGTTACGAAGAGGTTCCTGCCCGGCTTGCGGAAGAAATTATCGAAAAACGCAAAGCAGAACGGGAAAAAGAATAAAAAAACGGCCACAAAGGCTGTCTCAAAAAGACAGCCTTTTTTTGGTGTTCTAATTTATCGCCTAGTATGATTTTATTACCATTTGTGC